>CAZLIO010000163.1:0-7281 GCA_964559025.1 uncultured Pirellulales bacterium
GCCCCTGGATTTTTAGCGCCGTGGCCTCTTTGCTAAACCCAGCCGACTCATCTAAAAAACGTGCCGGTATCGTGATAATACTCAATATCATTTCCGCAAATTGGCTGCTGCCTATTACAACCGGCAAGGCATGACTTTGCCCGCTGTCCTGCAATACATCGAATTTACCATTCGATAACTGCCAGACAAACCTGCCCTGCGGCTCCCGGGCTGAAATCTGGATAGAATTCGACCAGGGATAAACCACGTGATGCTGTTCAGTCAGGTAAAAACTGCCATCCGGCTGGTAAAAAGTAACTACACAACCAAGCTGCAGCTCTTTCATTCCCGTCCAGGCGTTCCATCCGCCGGCTGCTTCAATCGCTCTAACCACATAATCAGGCGGAACAGAAATCGTTTCAAGGTCCGGCCCAGAAACTAACACCTCTGCTACATCTTCGGCCTGTTTCCGCTGACATCCTGTGAAGATGAAAGCGGCCACAAGAACCAACATAAGGACAGAGGACAGAGGGCAGAAGACAGAGGGCAGAGGACAGATAATCTGACTTCCGACTTCTGACTTCTGATTTCTGATTTCCGACTTCTGACTTCTGACTTCCGACTTCTGAGTTCTCATCTTAGCCTCCTATTTCCTATTTTGGATTTAGATTTTACGTCTCATTTTTCACATCGCACTTCAAACTTGCAAGCTGCTCCATCAAAGCATACCTTTGGGTAGCGTCAGCAGCCGCAAGTTTTATTAAAGCCGCCGCCACCTCCGGCTTGGATTGCTTTAGCGTTCGATAACGATTTTCGCCGTAAGCGTACTCTTCGAAATCAAGCGTAGGAGCCTTCGAATCGAGCTGTAGCGGATTTTTGCCCTGCTCTTTAAGCTGTGGGTCGAATCTATATAACGGCCAATGACCACAGGCAACGGCCTTTTTCTGCTCCTGGTAGCCCGCGGTCATATTGATTCCGTGGGCGATACAGTGGGCATAAGCAATTATAAGAGAAGGTCCCGGATAGGCTTCAGCCTCGACAAAGGCCTTTACCGTCTGATTGGTATTTGCACCCAATGCCACCTTGGCAACATAAATGTTTCCATAGGTCATAGCCAGAAGTCCGAGGTCTTTCTTGGGCGTAGGCTTTCCCCCTGCGGCAAATTTGGCGACCGCCGCCCTTGGTGTAGATTTGGACATCTGCCCGCCGGTATTCGAATATACTTCCGTATCCAGAACAAGCAGATTGACATTGTTACCGCTGGCCAGAACGTGATCCAGTCCGCCATATCCGATATCATAAGCCCATCCGTCACCGCCAAGACCCCAAACGGATTTGCGCACAAGATAATCGGCAATGCCCATTAGCTGCTTACAATCTGCGCAGTCACTCTTTTTGCATTGCTCTTTGAGTTTATCCACCCGAGCTCGCTGCTGTTCAATAGCATCCTGGGCCGGGTCATCCGCCAATGTGACCGTCCGGATTTCTCCCGCCAGGTTCGCATCAATACAGCCCTTCTCTGCTGCTTTGTCCAACAGCGTAAGGGCGCGTTCTTTGAATTTGTCAACGGTCAATCGCATACCCATCGCAAACTCAGCAGTGTCCTCGAACAGACTATTACTCCATGTCGGCCCCCTGCCGTCCGACCTTTTCGTATAAGGCGTCGTAGGCAGATTGCCGCCGTAAATCGATGAGCAGCCGGTCGCGTTTCCAATCAACGCCCTGTCTCCGAATAATTGTGTCAACAGTTTGACGTAAGCCGTCTCTCCGCAACCGGCGCATGCGCCGGAATATTCGAATAAAGGCTCAATCAATTGACTGCCTTTAACGGAAGCGGCTTTGAAGAGACTGCGGTCGGTATTCGGAATCGCAAGGAAATAATCGTAATTTTCACGCTCGGTGGCACGAAGAGGCTCCTGAAACGCCATATTGATTGCCTTTCGGCCTGTGGGCTTCTTGTCCTGGTCCTTTTCCTGTGCAGGACAAGCCAGGACACATGCACCACAACCGGTGCAGTCTTCCGGAGCTACCTGAACCGTGAATTTCATACCGGCAAAGTCCTTACCTTTGGCATCAGCACTCTTGAATGTTGACGGGGCACCTTTGAGATACTTCGCGTCGTAAGCCTTAATTCTTATAGCTGCGTGCGGACAAAGCAAAGAGCATGTCCCGCACTGAATGCAAGTTTCAGGCTCCCACTGCGGAATATTAACAGCAACATTGCGTTTTTCATATTTTGTCGTGCCGGTCGGAAACTTGCCGTCAACCGGCATCTTACTCACAGGCAGCTTATCACCACGAAGTGCTATAAGCTCCGCGGTAACCTCTTTGACAAAATCAGGGGCATCTTCCGGAACAGGCGGCCGCATCCGTATCTTACTGGTTACCTTGTCCGGCACCTTAACCTCATATATCTTATCAAGGGCACCGTCAACGGCTGCATAATTCATCTCAACAACCTTCTGGCCCTTCCTGCCGTAAGTCTTCTGGATGGAATCTTTGATAGCTTCGACAGCCGTATCAATTGGAAGAATATTGCTGATTTTGAAAAAGGCTGTCTGCATAATCACGTTGATTCGCGCACCTAAACCGAGCTCGGCAGCAAGCCCAATCGCATCAATAACATAAAACTTCAGATTCTTGTCAATTATCTGTTTCTGCACCTCCTGCGGCAAAGTGTCCCACACCTCATCCTTGCCGTGGCTGCTGGTCAGCAGGAAGGTACCTCCTTGACGCGCCGCGGATAGCATATCATATTTTTCCAGGAAACTTGGATTATGACACGCAACAAAATCAGCTTTGCTTACAAGGTAAGGCCTTTGGATAAGCTGCTCGCCAAACCGCAGATGTGATGTCGTCATTGCACCAGCCTTCCTGGAATCGTACACAAAGTAGGCCTGGGCGTAATTATCCGTTAGCTCACCGATAATTTTTATAGAGTTTTTATTCGCACCCACTGTGCCATCGGCGCCAAGCCCAAAAAACATCCCGGATAAAAGTTTTTTACCGGCAATCTCAAAAGATTCATCAACATCCAGGCTGGTATTGGTGACATCGTCAATTATGCCTACCGTAAAACCATTTTTGGGTCTTGTTGCATCGAGATTATCAAAAACGGCCTTGACCATAGCGGGTGTAAAGTCCTTTGAGCCAAGTCCATATCGTCCGCCGACAATAAGTGGATACTTCTTGAAAGCCGACTTACCTGCATACATAGCCTCACCGATAGAAGTGCGAACATCCAGATATAACGGCTCGCCAAGAGAGCCGGGCTCTTTTGTTCTGTCCAATACACCAATTTTTTTCACGGTTTTTGGCAAAGCAGCAATAAAGTGCTCGGTACTGAACGGCCTGTAGAGCCGGACTTTTACCACCCCAACTTTTTCACCTTGAGAGGCCAGGAAAACAGCCGTCTCATGAGCGGTTTCAGCTCCTGAGCCCATAATAATAATCACCTTCTCGGCATCCGACGCACCGGCATAATCGAACAAACGATATTGCCTTCCGAGAAGCTTTGCGAACTTATCCATTGTATCCTGAACAATCTGCGGCGCAGCTAAATAATATTTGTTCACCGTCTCTCTGCCCTGGAAGTACACATCCGGATTTTGCGCTGTGCCGGAAATCATTGGACGGTCTGGTGACAGCGCCCTGGCCTTATGCCGGGCAACTAATTCGTCATCAATCATTGCTCGCATATCATCAAATGTCAATTCCTCAACCTTCTGAACCTCATGGCTGTTCCTAAAACCATCAAAGAAATGCAGGAAAGGTATCTGAGAGGCCAGCGAAGCCTGTTGAGCAATAAGCGCCAAGTCCATTATCTCCTGAATACTGCCTGAACAGAGCATTGCAAAGCCGGTCTCACGACAGGTCATCACATCAGAATGGTCGCCGAATATTGAAAGTGCCTGGCAGGCCAGCGAACGAGCTGAAATGTGGAAGACGGTAGGCAGCAGCTCACCGGCAATTTTATACATACTGGGAATCATCAGCAAAAGACCCTGCGAGGCGGTGAAAGTCGTGGTCAAAGCACCGGTCGCCAAAGCACCGTGCACGGCTCCGGCCGCACCGGCTTCCGACTGCATCTCCGTAACCGAAGGAACCGTTCCCCAGATATTGGGCTGACCTTTGGCCGTCTTCGCATCGGCCATTTCGCCCATAGATGAGCTTGGAGTAATTGGATATATTGCAATAACTTCATTTGTAGCGTGGGCCACATACGCGGCCGCCGTATTACCGTCAATTGTAACCATTTTACGACTCATAGTTTCTCCATTCTTGTAAGGTAAGCATCAAAAACAACAACTTAGCTCAAAAACGCCCCTTTTTTTAGAAGGTTATCTAAGCACCCTACGGGGCTTCCCACACAGCTTCCGGTAACCTGCCGGCCCGATAAATCGGGATGCAAAGGAAAATAAATAATATCGGTCTTTTGCCTAATACCCGGCACACCTGAAAAACGCCCTTATACACCTTTGGGCTGAATTAAGCAATATAAAATTCCAGCAGAATCTCAATGGAATCACACAAACAAGGTCCGCTTTGCAATTTGTCCAAAACGGGGGATTGGCAAACAATTGCGGAAATTGCTCAAATGACAAATTTTTATAAAATTTCCTTGCTTTATACGGGAAATTAGGCTATAATATTTTCTAAGAGAACTCTGCGGTATTTCTGTAGATTGTAAAGAAAAAATTCATTTTTGGGAGGAGCGAGTTATGAAAAAGCTATGCTCAAGTGTGATAGTCTTACTTTTGCTTGTTTCAGTCCTTACTCAGGACAATGCATCCGGAAGCCAAATTTTCGAAAAGTCTCTGCCGAGATTGGGACAGGACTACGTTCCCGGTGAGATCATCGTCAAATTCAAGCCCAACGTCACCGAGGCGGCGATAGCCGCTTTCAATGGAGTTCAAGGAACTTCTACTATCTATACCAGCTCACTTGCAGGCTTCAGAAGATTGAGCATTCCAAGCGGCAGGACAGTTGCCGAAATGGTCGATATTTACAAGGCAAATGCCAACGTCGAGTATGCTGAGGCAAACTACATTGCTTATGCTTTACTGTACCCGATTGAGGAGCTATATTGGCTCCAGTGGCACCTATTTAATCACACCTACGGCGGCATTGAAATAGAATCTGCCTGGAATCTCTCTACCGGCTCAGGAGTAATCGTGGCAATTGTTGACACCGGCATCGCCTATACCTATCTTCGCGAATATGACGGAACAACCGAGAGAATCTACAAGCAAGCTCCAGATTTAGCTGACACGCAATTTGTGCCCGGCTATGACTTTGTTAACCAAGATAACTACCCTGTTGATGATTCAGATCCCGGGCACGGAACTCATATAGCTGGTATTATCGCTCAAAATACTAATAACGACATCGGAGTAGCTGGAATAGCCTTTAATGCCATCTTGATGCCTGTGAAGGTATTGGACAGCCTTGGGGCTGGAACTTATGCTAATGTAGCAGAAGGTATTATTTGGGCAACTAATAATGGCGCGCACATAATTAACCTGGGGCTGGGAGGAGCTGAGCCCTCTAAAACTTTAGAGAACGCAGTAGCTTATGCTTACAATTATGGCGCAACCGTTATAGCCGCTGCAGGCAATGATGGCTCAGGGGATGTGTGTTATCCTGCCGCCTACGATGATTATGTTATTGCTGTTGGAGCCACCCGTTTCGACGAAACTTTAGCTTATTACTCCAACTACGGACCAAGTCTGGATCTGACAGCTCCGGGCGGTGACCTTAATGTTGACCAAAATAATGATGGCTATAGTGATGGAATTTTGCAGCAGACGTATAAGAGAGACGGTACCGGAGAAATGTCCTGGGGTTACTGCTTTATGGAGGGAACTTCAATGGCTGCCGCCAATGTCTCCGGAGTTGCAGCCTTGATCATAGCCAGTGGAATTGCCAGCACACCCGATGGAGTCAGAGATGCTTTAGAACTCTCTGCAGAGGATAAGGGACCGATAGGCTGGGACACAGGATACGGCTGGGGGATAGTAAATGCTCTTGCTGCTCTTCAACAGAAACCCGGACCCAGACCAGGACCAGGACCAGAACCAGGACCAGGACCAGGACCAATACCTATGCCCCTTGCAGCGAACTTCTCGGCAGAACCCAAAATCGGTCCTGAGCCGCTGACTGTACAATTCACCGACCGGTCCACCGGAAATATCACCAGCTGGTTATGGAATTTCGACGACGGAACAACTTCAATCGATAGGTATCCGGTTCACACATTTTACGACCCTTATTCTTACAGCGTGAGCTTGACCGTAACAGGCCCAGACGGTTCGGATACCGAAACCAAGACCGCCTATATCCAAGGCTTTACACCTTCAATTCCTGAAGCGGACTTTTCAAAAGAAACGATAAGCATGGATACACCAATGACCGTGCAATTCATTGACGAATCCACCTGTTCGGCGCATTATATGAGCCGCTCGAATGGCCTGATAGTCGGTTCGATGGATTCCGCGGATTACGGAGGTATCACAACCTGGTTGTGGGACTTCGGGGACTCAGAATCATCAGAAGAGAGGAGTCCGGCTCACACCTATAAGAGCCCTGGTACATACACTGTAACCTTGAAGGTAATAGGTCCAGCCGGTTCGGATACCATTACCAAGCAAAACTACATCACCCTGATGATGCCTTCAATACCTGTGGCCAACTTTATAGGAAAACCGAGAACCGGAGACGGACCTCTAATTGTGCAATTCACCGACAGTTCCACTGGATATATCGAGAGACGCTTGTGGAACTTTGGTGATGGAACAACCTCAACCGAAAAGAATCCAACTCACACGTACATGTACAAGAACATCGCTAATTACACGGTCAGCTTAACTTTAACAGGACTGGGCGGTACAGATACTGAAACCAAGGTCAATTACATACAATTAAGCACTCCACCAATACGCATCAACATTGGCATGTCGAGGAAGCGAGCTTTCCGAACTTGGGATACAGCAACGGCAGTGATTACGGTTACGCAGAATAAACCTTCCGGACAACCTATCAGCGGAGTAACAATACAGGGAACCTGGAGTGGAGGTTATAGCGGTAATGTTTCCGCCCAAACAGATGGAAGTGGCAGAGTCAGCTTCGTGACAGATTGGATAGCAAGAACACAAAACACCACATTCACTATAAAGAAAGTGATAATAGACGGTACAGAGTATGATTTTGCCGGAGAGTTGAGTGATTCAATATAAATTGTTAAGAAGATAATAAACTTAGTGTAACAAAATCCCTCGATTCTGGAACAGAAAGCTCCAGCTT
>CAZLIO010000164.1:0-7218 GCA_964559025.1 uncultured Pirellulales bacterium
AAAACAACTGCCGTAAGGCATCCTGCGGAATAAAATTCTTAGAAAGGCCTGTGATACTTTTCTTTGTTCTTACCATGGTCATTTTTGTCACGGTAGGTGTAAATGCCGGCGTAAGAATAAATGACCGGGAAATAACGGCCAAAAAGCTTGTAACATCAACCAACCGTCCAATGCGAAACCGGCGGAATTTGGTCCTGACTATCGGCCAGACCGAAGGTGACCTGCAAGGCAGGGACGACAAGACTATCCAGGCCGGCATAGAATACTTGGACCGTTTGGGTGGAGGTACGCTTCACATTCTGCCGGGTGTATATAATCTGCGAAATGCTGTCTATCTGCGCCCTAACATCACCCTGCGAGGCTCGGGAGAGGAAACCGTACTAAGAAAAGCCGGCAGCGTCGTGACTCCTCTTGTCAGGGATTCGGATTGGTTTGAGTACGGCGTTCAGGTGAAAGACGTAAAAGGATTTACGCCCGGAGGAGGGATTATGCTCCGTTCAAAAACAGGAACGGGAGACTGGCAGTATGATGTGCTGCGTGCCACGGTCACGGACATTCAGGGAGATGTTCTCTTTTTAGACCGGCTGACAAAAGAGAACTTTTGGATTGATAAAGATGCCACCGCTGCGACTATTTTTCCAATCCTTACTGCAGAAAACGTGGACAATGTTATTGTCCGGGACATAGTGCTCGACGGCAGCCGCGATAACAACGAGCACATCAACGGCAACTTCGCCGGTGCCGTCTTCATCCAGTATTGCAACGGGTGGCGATTCGAGAACGTTACTTCCCGAAACTACAATGGAGATGGTTTCAGCTTCCAGGTCTGCGATGATATCCAATTTCAGAGCTGCAGGGCAATAAATAACGCCGACCTCGGCTTCCATCCTGGAAGCGGCTCCCAGCGGCCTATCTTCCGAAGCTGCGTAGCCCAGGCCAATAGTCTGGGGATTTTCTTTTGCTGGAGCGTTTCCGACGGGCTTGTGGAAAATTGCATTTTATCCCGGAACAAAAGATATGGAATCAGTATCGGACACCGTGACACGGATAACATTATAAGGGACTGCACAATCGAACGTAATGGCGAGGTGGGAGTACTCTTTCGGAAGGAGGCCAATGTATTTCGTTGCGGCAGCCGTAACCGAATCGAGAATTGCATTATTCGTGATAATGGTACGGAAAAGCCGGGAATTGGCATCGATATTCAGGGAAAAACACAGGACATTATCATTCGCAGCACAAGATTAGAAAATACAGCGGGCAAGAACCAGAAAGTAGGCATTCGTATCAGCAAAGAGGCTGAGCGGACCATTCTGCAAGACAATACTTTTGAGAATTGTCCGGTGCATATCGAAAACCTGCGCTCCAAAACGGCCCTTGGGATTGTCCCTCCGCGTGCCGCGGAACAGTCCACAAGACGCCTTACGGCGAAATCGACAAACCCACAATCGACTGTCCCCATCATTCCCCACCCGGTAGCGTTGGAAGTCCACGATGGCCTATTTCGCTTTACTATCGGGACGCAGGTGCTTGCGGGTGCCGAAGCCAAAGCCGAAGCGGTTAAGCTGCTCGATTATCTGACGCCGGCGATGGGATATAGACTGAGTCTTCTCGAAGATTCGTCCAGGGTGGAAAACGTCGTACGACTGGAAATCGAATCATCGCTAAAAGAGCAGCTCGGCGAAGAAGGATACCAGCTTGAGGTGACAGTCCGGTCTATCGTCATTCGCGCCGCCGGGCCGGCCGGATTGTTTTACGGCATCCAGACACTGCGACAGTTGCTGCCGCCGGCTATTTTCAACAAACAGAAAGTCGAGCCAATTGAGTGGGCCGTGCCGTGTGTACGAATAACCGACTATCCGCGATTCAAATGGCGCGGGCTGCTGATAGACCCGGCCCGGCATTTCATCCCCAAGCAGGACGTCAAACGCTTCGTCGACACGATGGCCCTGCACAAGTTCAATCGTCTGCAGATGCACCTGACCGACGACCAGGGCTGGCGAATCGAAATCAAGAAGTACCCGCAACTGACGGAGCTCGGTGCATGGATGGATTTCACGACTATGCGCAGCAGCGGTTCGCGTAAAGGAGCAGGCGGCCAACGTCCGGGCGGATTTTATACTCAGGAAGATATTCGCGAGCTGGTTCGTTATGCCGCAGAGCGTTACATAACCATCGTGCCCGAAATCGAGATGCCCGCCCACACCGGGGCAGCGATTGTGTCCTGCCCCGACATCGGCCTGTACCCGGACAAGCTGAAAAACCTGCCGCCGGAAAAACGCTGGACTGCAAACGAGAGGATTCTTGCGCCGCGCCCGCAAACCGTTGCCTTCATGCAGGATGTGCTGACCGAAGTGATGAAACTGTTTCCAGGCAGATATATTCACATCGGCGGGGACGAAGCGAACAAGGACCATTGGAAAAAAAGTGAGGAAATGCAGGCATTGCTCCTTCGGTTGGGCCTCAAGGATGAGGCCGGGCTCCATAGCTGGTTCATCAGGCAGATGGATGCGTTCCTGACGCGTCACGGTCGGCTGCTGGTCGGTTGGGACGAGATCCTTCAAGGTGGCCTGGCACCGGGGGCGGTGGTAATGAGCTGGCGTGGACAAGCCGGTGGTATCACCGCCGCCAAAGCCGGGCACGATGTGATTATGGCACCCACCTCGCACACCTATTTCGACTACTACCAGGGGCCGGCAAAGACCGAGCCAAAGGCCATCGGCGGGTATATATCGCTGGAGAAGGTTTACCAATTCGAGCCGGTCCCTTCGGCGCTCGACACCGGGCAGGCCAAACGAGTGCTCGGCGGACAAGGACAACTGTGGGGCGAATACATTGCCGACCGCAGGCACTGCGAGTACATGGCCTATCCGCGTGCCGCCGCGCTTAGCGAGGTGCTCTGGTCGCTCAGGCAAAGCCGCAACTATGAGTTTTTTCTGAACCGCCTGCTCGAACATTTAAAGCGGCTCGATGAAATGGATGTGAATTATCGTCCGCTTGATAGATAGAGCCGATGTATAATGCCGGGCTCAACGTATTCTTCAAGAACAAATAGCAAGAGTATCGAGTGGAAATTTCTCTGTTAAGGAATGAGAGAAAGCACAATGAAGTCAAGGACTGTAATGAACATAGCTGTCACGATTGGTACACTGTTGCTTCTTATCACCCAGGCAGGCGCACAACGGCAGATGGAGAATCTGGGCCGTGGAGTGGTTGCGGTTTATCAGGGCAACGGCAGGGTGTACGCAGGATGGCGTATGCTGGGAACCGACCCGGAAAACATCGCCTTCAACGTGTACAGAAACGATACCCGTCTTAACCGTCAGCCGATAATGGAATCCACCAACCTCGTAGATAATAACGGAAGTACCAGTGCTACCTACACTGTTCGTGCTGTTATCAATGGTTCTGAGGGGGAGCCTTCTGCACCGGCAGGAGTTTGGAGTCAAAATTACCTCTCAATTCCTCTCCGGACTCCCGATGGTTGTACCCCCAACGATGCATCTGTCGGGGATCTGGATGGTGACGGTGAGTATGAGATTGTATTACACCAATCGCCGAGAGGTCGTGATAATTCGCAAAGAGGGACAACGGGCCAGCCTATATTTGAAGCCTACAAACTGGATAGCACTTTCCTGTGGAGGATAAATTTAGGAAAGAATATTCGTGAAGGCGCACACTATACTCAATTTATGGTATATGACCTTGATGGTGACGGTAAAGCTGAGTTTGCCTGTAAAACAGCGGACGGGACTGTTGACGGAAAGGGTAAAGTCATCGGCGATGCCAATGCGGATTACCGCAATTCGAGGGGCTGCATCCTGGACGGGCCGGAGTTTCTAACCATATTTAACGGCCGGACCGGTGCCGAGCTTGCCACGACTGATTATATACCACCCAGAGGCAACGTTTCTGACTGGGGAGATGACTATGGCAATAGAGTGGACCGTTTCCTTGCGTGCATTGCGTATCTTGACGGCCAAAGACCGAGCCTTGTAATGTGTCGCGGTTACTATACAAGGGCGGTGCTGGCGGCATGGAATTTCAGAGATGGCAAACTGACACACGTATGGACCTTTGATAGTGATGATGGTACTCCGGGGAATAGAGATTATAGAGGACAGGGAAATCATAATCTCAGCGTCGGTGATATTGACGGCGATGGTAAAGATGAAATTGTATATGGGGCATGTGCAATTGACCATGATGGAGCTGGACTTTATACGATAGGTTTAGGGCATGGAGATGCCATGCACCTGTCCGATATCGACCCGGACAGGCCGGGCCTGGAGGTTTTTGCCATCCATGAAAGGCCCAGTCACCCGTATGGTGCAAACCTTCGTGACGCCGCAACCGGAAAAGTGATATGGGGATTGCAGTTACGCGACCCGGGAAGGGGACTGGCTATGGACATTGACCCACGTCATAAAGGATACGAATGCTGGGCTAACAATTCAGACGGCCTGTACAACTGCAAAGGCGAAAAAATTTCTGATGCCAAGCCCAGGTCTTGTAATATGGGTATCTGGTGGGATGGCGATGTGCTCCGTGAAATCCTGGATGGCAGCAGTCGCCGGGGCAGAGGGGGTGGACAAGGAGGTGCTTTCATTGATAAGTGGGACTATGTCAATGGGAAGGTTGTCCGGTTGCTTAACGGTGCTGACTATGATTGTCTCACGAACAATGGGACCAAAGCGAATCCTTGTCTCCATGCCGATATTTTAGGCGACTGGAGAGAGGAAGTGATTTGGAGAACAAGCAACGGCAGGGAGCTGCGTATCTTTACGACGACAATACCCACAGACCGCCGTTTCTATACCTTTATGCATGACCCTATATACAGGCTGAGCGTGGCTTGGCAGAATGTAGCCTATAATCAGCCTGCTCAAACTGGTTTTTATATGGGCGATGGTATGACGGCACCGCCCCGTCCTTCGATAACTACACCAGATCATTGAAATACTGATAAGTAAAGAGGCATACGAGCACATGCCGCACGTCCTGGTGTACACACAAACGGCACAAACCCACTGGTAGGGGGGCTGTACTTTTTCTCTCCCCCCTCTGAGCTTAACGCAACTGCATCCAAAAACGCGTTCTGCTACATGAACGACTGCTGACTAACAAGCCGGTTCATACCATGAGAAAGCTAAAGATGCAAGAAAGGCTTATTCCCTTAACGGACAAAAGCACCTGGGTTGAAAGTGCGATGTGTACTGAGTTTTCCGAAGAGTGGCAGCCTCAAGCGCAGTCCCTTAGGGATACCTTACGGCTCTTGGCGATGGCTCGCTGCCGGCTTATAAGTTCAGGGTATATTGAATTTATATTTGTGTCGCTTTTTGCATAAGCTCATATACCCAGTCTTCGAAGAATAGAGGGTAGAGATGTAGTTTTTCGCTTGCCAATCTAATTCCTTTCTTGGACAGCCAGGCTTTTATTTGTTCTTTATGGTGGGGAAATTGTTCCGCTATCCTTTTTCTGTACAAATCTCTTAGCTTTCTCAGTCTTTTTTTGCCAACCTCATCAGTCTTGCCGGTTGCTCTAAAATAGCGCCTTACCTTATCCACTCTTATATCTTGGTCCTTCTTAAAAAATGGGATAAGCCTTCTTGGGATTGTATCTGGAAGCACAAATTTATCATCTATTCCTGCACGCTCGATTTCATTACGTTCATAATGGAGGAAGGGGTCATAAAAAAATACCGCAGGATGAAAATCTGTCCTGTGAGTGGCCAGATGTGGTATAAAAACATCCAGCGTCTTTCCCGCATGAAATAAATCCCATGGACCATCACCTATTAGTATAATAGAGCATAATTTATTTAAGTCTCTCCGATTATAGCCGATTACTTTATTATAAGCTCTTTGAAGCTTGGGCAACGTTGCTCTTCGCACATCAATTATCAGTAATTTTGAGGATACTGTATCTCGTGCCATGCTGTCAATTTCTTTGACGGTTTCTTGTATCTCTTTTTCTCGAGGTTTAATCAATTGATAGTGTTTCATTCTCACTTCGTGATGTATCCTTTCGTAAACATCAGTGGCTAAGATGTGATCCAAAGTAAGGATATGTATATTATCTTTTCTTCCAGGGTGGCTTAATATATCTTGTGCCGTGTCTTTGATATGGTATGTATCTTCCAATGTCTTCGGCCTCCCATTTATTTAACGTTTACGGCTTCATTCGAACCGGCTGAAAACTGCTACTTAAATTTAAAAGCCAGCCCGCCAAAAGCGACCAGAAAATTTTGACAGACCATCAAAAAGGGAGACACAAGCGAACTTCACAAAGCTTATCATCACTACGTCTCCCTGTTGTGTAGTACATTTACTTCGTTTATTGAATCTTCTGGTAGGACCTTATATCTGTACTCGCAACAGAGATATTTTAGGAAATACGGGTGCGCAAGTCAACCAAATTATGACCATAACGCGCTGGAGTTTTCACAGCCATCATTCCGATTTGTTGATTTTGAACACTTGGTATGTTTCGCATCGACCTCAGGATTTTATGGATTGATAGCTCCGGGCGAAGGAGTAGAGGCAGTCCAGTTATAAGGGTCATTGCCATAGCTCTGTGGAGATATCCGGCTCAACGATACCCAGCCGCTGTCCGGTGCACTCGGCCAGAGGTCAACGCCGCCGGGACAATCCTCAGGATGAAAACCATCGCTGTAACCAACCCTGTCAACGCGAATATAATAACGGGTCCCAAATTCATCCACGTCACCGGGCATCGAAAGCTCCAACCTCTCGCCGGCGTTGTTCAAGCTGCCACTGTAAGGGCCAAGAATCTTCTCAACAGGAACAGCCGGATACCGCCACATAAATGCCTCCGGCTCCTTGACCAATAATAAATATCCGCCGCCAGGCATCGTAACAGGAACATCTTCCGGGAAGGTAAAGTCAATACCGTCGGTGAACTTCCAAGGCAGGGCTGTATCAAAATTGTATAAGGTCACCGGCTCGGCGCTGATATTGTACAGCTCGATGTATTCATACTGGTCGTTAGTATATGAGCCACCAACAGGCCAGGACGGATTGTACATAATCTCGTTTATGACTATCGGGCCGACCTTCGGATAAGCATTGGCTGAACCCGGAGTATTCTCAGACATCGGAACAAAGTTGTAATTGCCGGTGCTGGGCTTGTAGTAACGGCCAAACGATACATCGGTTTCCGAAGCGCCGAAATCTTCGGCCTGCCGATAGCCGGTCA
>CAZLIO010000165.1:0-7204 GCA_964559025.1 uncultured Pirellulales bacterium
CGCCCTGAGTAGTAAAGCTCCAGACGTCGCCTTTATGCGTTTCGACAACATCAAACTCATCAACCCGCCAGTAGTAAGTCTTACTCAATTTAAGTGGGCCGGGAGTATAGGTTGCAGTTCCCTGTGGGAGTCCTCCGGCGGCGGCGTTCACATCGTCAAAATTATCGCCAAAATAAACTGTGTGTAATTTCGCCCCGAATCCTCCTGTCCAGCTAAGCGTCACATCCACATCTATAGATTCGGCACCATCAGCCGGGTCGGGTGCATAGGCAGTCTTGGGCGGAACCGAGAAGCTCCATAAAGGCCCCTTCCATGGACTGTTCGGCTCTGCCTCATTGACCTCATCGATTCGCCAGTAGTAAGTTGTACCGGGTACAAGACCATCCGGATAAGCAAATCCGGGAAAACCGACAACAAGAGACGTACCGGCCTGGTTGCCTAAGAACGTACCTTCGGCTCCGGCATTCACATCTTCAAAGTTATCACCGATGTAAAAATCGTGCGAGACTGCAGAATCTCCTGGTGTCCAGCTAAGGTTCACCCATGTTTCTGGAAGTAGGACGCCATCGGCCGGGTTGGGGCCCATGGCATATGGATATCCTGCACCACCTTCTTCCATAACAAACAGAATCTCGGCCTGGGTTAGAGCATGGTCGTAGATGCGGACATCGTCAATTAAGCCGGATAAAAAGCCGTTCTGGTCCTCCCTGGAACCATTACCGACTCGAACGTCAGTATCGCTTCCGGTGTTTATGGCTATGCCGGAATTTGTCTGCGAATAGGATTCTTCAATGCCATCCAGGTACACGTACATTTCCTCTGAGGTAGGGCTGCCGTCGTCATGCAGCGTGACCGCCACGTGGTGCCACGTCGAGTCCGTAACAACGCTCTGGCAGGTGCGCGTTCCGCTGGAGGCGTTAATCCGGAGCGCATCAGGGACTCTTGGGTCGCCCTGCTTGTTGATCACCAGCTCCCACCGTACTCCTGAACCGGTGGGAGTTCCCCATCCGATCAAACCCCGACCGTTGGGACCCGTACCTCCTAAGCCGTCGGTCTTGAACCACAGGCACATGGTACGCGAAGCGCCCCCGGTGATCCCCTTGTAGCCTATCATGGTTACGACGTCATCGATCCCGTCAAAGCTCAGCACCACCCCGCGAATCGGATCGTTGACCCATGTTGCACCATCGATCGTGCCGTCGGTGCCTCCTGCGACGTTGTTGAAGGCCGTAGTGCCGGAACCCTCATCAAACTTCCAGTGATCCACCAGGTCGGCTAAAGCGTTGCTGGCAGCCCCCAGCACCAAAACAAAAGAAACCAAACAAATCAGTTTTCTACACATGATAAACCTCCTTCAAAAAAAATTGAGAATAATTATGCCTTGACCACGCACAAAAGCACTCGTTTTTTTTTTAGACAAAACTACCAAAAACTCGAACATTTACCAAATTCGGTGCCTCCCCAGGACAATTTACTAAGACTTGACTCTACCTCCTTTCTTCAAAAACCGGCATGGTTCAATCTAATATATAAAAGGGTAACCTTTCTTCAGTAGTCTCTGAAGCTTCTCATCCAGTCTGGCCAATCCGCTGGTACACATCCTCCCGCTGACGTCCAGGGGCCGTTAGTGTTGAACTCTTTGTGCCATTTTAGTTTCCACAGCTCCTTAAGCCCAACCTTCCTGACCGACCAGTCCATAAAAACGTGATTTACAAAACCATCGTGTCGGTTGATGCAGAAATGCTTCATCCCCCCCCTTCCGGCGCCCAACCACGGAGCCTCAAGCTCAGGTGGGTCTCCATCCTCGCCAATTTCGTGTGGCATGCCTCCTCTCCACATAGAATCGGCAAAAACTGGTATATTGTTTCCGCCTGCAACATCTTTGGTCTTCCAATTGTATTTAGTGGCGTGGCCTCTAATCTCTGTCACTCCTGGCTCTGGCGTATAAACCCAGCAATTTATCCCATAGCTGGCTTCTTCCTGCCTGTCTTCTAAGCCACCTGTGCCCATTGTGTAATAGTAAGACCGACCACCCCAAAATGCCGCATCATCTGGGTGTGCTTTCGTTGCCATCGGGCATAGGAGGATACCGGATCTTGTCCTGTAAAAGGGCCTCAGCGCGATAATCCAGGTCCCTCGTACCCACCCGGGCTCGTCGGATTCCATACAGAAGTAACCATCGTTATTCTGGCAATACATCGACCAGATGACGCCCCATTGATGCAGGTTCATCTGACAAGCGGCTGATCTTGACTGTTTCTTTGCCCGGTTTAGGGTGGGCATCAATATTGCCATCAATAATGAAATGATAGCGATTACCACTAAAAGTTCTATTAGTGTAAACCCTCTTCGTATGTGCATAATACTGCCCTTTACGTGTAACCGTTCACGGGTGTTTTGACATTATCAGACAACACTCACAACAAAACCCGGCTCTAAAGCAAAAGAAACTAAATAGATCAATTTCTTAGCTCGACTTTTGCACTTTTGACTCTGTCTGACTGCATAAGTCCTTGTAGCAAATATACTTACGATTAAGCACAGCAAGACAAAAACGGTTGCTGTAAGTGCCGTAAATACAACAAGTTATGATAAAATTGCAAAAGTCGAGCTAAGGTTGTCGATTCTCTGCCGCAAGGCATCCTGTGGAGTATCGATGCCCGCCCTGGAAACTCGAAGCTCGAATTTCCAGCCTCCAGTTTCGATACCAGCTTCGACAACGCCAAACAAGATTCTACACCGCATTCAATTCCGGTCCTGCGCTCAAGCCGACAAGTCCGGCATTACGTACGGCTCGCGGTAATAACCACGGAATAAACGGTTGGCTTGTTCATTGCCCTTGAAGCACTCGTTTTCCCGGTCGATCTCCAGCCAAGGCCCGAGCGTCACCGTCTTGGCGTCAACATCGATTTCGTGTGCCGCAAGGTGCTCCAGCAGCCGGTGAAACATGTCGTTGAAGACCGGGATATGCCGAACCTGGCTGCGCATCTCTTCCTTCGAGACCTTCTTGCCAAGACGATACGAGATGTTGCCGGTATGGCAAACAGCGGTCGAGAGGTGGCCTTCGAGTACCTCGGCGTTGAGGTCTTCCCGGCGGCCGCTGCGGACCGCCTCGACGAAATTGACAAAATGATTGCCGCCGCCGCTGAACGACTTGACCTGTTTGCCCTCGTTGTCCCACGCGATGCCGCGATAGAGACTCACCGACCCGCCTTCGCAATCGACTATCACGCCCACTGTCTCGCCACGAAACGTGGGTATTTCGTTAGAGCCCTTGGCCTTATTGAGATTGTGCACCTCATAAAGCAATGGGGCCATCGGAAAGTCGTAGTAGATGATCTGCGTGTTGGGGACATTGCAGGCGTCGTTGAACACGAACCGGCCACCGATGCTCATTACCCGGCGTGGAAGCATCTTCTCGCCCAGACACCAACGGGCCGCGTCCACTTCGTGGACGCCTTGGTTGCACGACTCGCCATCGCCGGTGTTCCAGTCGAAGCTGCAGTCATATTGGAGCCGGTCGCGATAGATTGGCACTTTCCTGGCAGGGCCACACCAGAGGTCGTAGTCGACGGTATCAGGTATCGGCAGCGGAGTCTGGCGTCTGCCGCATGAAGAGCGAGGCTTGTTGGCAAAAGCGGTGATGTGCTTGATCTTGCCGAGGTTTCCTTCCCGGATCCATTGGATTGCCTGGGCGATGGAACTCTGCGAGCGGTGCTGGGTGCCGCACTGGACGATGCGATCGTACTTTCTGGCCGCGTTGACCATCTGCCGGCCTTCCCAGATGTAATGCGACAGTGGCTTCTCGACATAAACATGCTTGTTGGCCTGGCATGCCCAGATTGTGCTCAGACCATGCCAGTAGTTCTGCGTCGCGTTACCGATTACGTCGATGTCTTTGCGGTCGAACATCCTGCGCATATCGACATATTGCTCGACCTTGTGGTTGTACTTCGATTCGATCATCTTAGCTGCGCCACCCATACGTTCTCGATCCGGGTCGCTTACAGCCACAACGGTCACACCCTCCTGGCTCTCGAAGGATGGAATATGGGCCCCCCTGCCACGCCCGCCGAGACCGACCACCCCCACATTGATACGGTCATTCGCTCCTCTTACACGTGAAAACGGCAACGCCACCGCAACCCCTGCGGCAATCGAACTCTTCACGAAATTCCGACGGGTAACACCTTTCATAATCTGTCTCCCTTCGTTCGAGTAAGCTTCAATAATGCTTCATCGGGTATCGGGCAAAATCTTTCCTGCTCTTTGCCACTATCTCTCTTCTAACGAATCCAGGAGTAAGTGGTTGACGGTATGTACTTTTTCAGTCAGCTCAGCCAGCTGGTCTGCGGTTTTTGCTGTTTCGATAGAACGTAGAATTTCGGCCAGCTCAGCGGCTCCGTTAATTGTATCAAGACCATTGTTCTCCATCGTTACCAATACATGCCTGACCCTGTTTGCTAACCGCCGGCGGAAGAATTCAACCCGCCCTTGTTTTAAAACGCCCTCTTTCCAGGCCGGCTCAAACTCATGAAATGCAGTGCACGCTTTTTGTATATAAAGCAGGACCATACCCCTGGCCGGGGAGCCGGAGGAAAGAATCCGCGCCCACTGCAGCTCTTCGTTACGCCAGTGTTCGTCTGCTACAGTTGTTTTGTATTCGAAGTTACTTTGAGAATTCATAGTTTGTGCGGGGCCTAAATTCCATATTTTCCATCTAAAATAGTTAGCTGTGCTGCGAAACCTGTCAACTTAACAAAAATATCAAATATGTTTGGCTGGCACAATGATTATTTCTTGTGTTCGGCGTTCTATCACCCCTGTCCCTGCCGAAAACTCGGTCCTTCTTTGTTAATAAGCACTTATGACAAGATGGTCAAGATTTATTTCAACCTCATTTTAGTGAGGATTACTGAAGCTTTTCCATACGACATTGTACCGAAGTACTTAATTCGTGTCAAATCCCTGTCCATTATTTGAAATCAGCCATTTTTGTAACCCAAAAAGGCTGCGATGAATCCTCAAATCAGCAACGTCCATCTGAATTACCACGTGCTCCTTTCCAAAAAGCAATACCTGTCTTTGATTTTTGTGCTCGGATAGAGTTTATGGTAGGGACAGGCTAAAAATGACTTGACAGCACGTGTATTAAGTTGATATATTACAACGGCTTAAACATTAAAGCGCCTGTAGCTCAATTGGATAGAGCGTCGGTCTACGGAACCGAAATCGAGTTTTGTAAGTATTTGTGGGCAAATGATTAATGATTGTCAATAAACAACTTATGATGCTGACCGTAGCGTGGCCGTAGCGTAACAGTAGCTCAAACGAGCATAGTTGTTGCGCACTTTGTTGCGCACCCCATGGCTGGATTGATCCATTTTTGTTGCTCTTACTCTTGTCCCTCCTAAAAACCTTGTCCAATGGGAATACGAGATTCAGAACCGATGAAATCTATGAATCGTTGATCAAACTCTTTGAGGTGAGTGGATTGACCAAAGCCTTTTTGCACAACAGGCTGGGGAATCGACAGGCAATCTGTCTGTCAGAAAACTTATCCCTTCTGACCTATGCAGCTATGCGGACATATCTGTGATGCAAACCTCCGAGAACGGGAATAGGAACGGGAATAGAAATAAGTTTGCTTGGGCCAGAAATCTGTGGTTGCTTTGTTTGTGAAATAGATGTGTCACCATCGAGACCCTGATAAGACCATTTCATGTCTGTAGGTGAGCTCGACGGAATTTGAAATGACTCGGAGCACTTCAAACACTGCAATTGATAGTCAAAATCTGTTATTGAATACCACGATCGTTGAGTGCACGTCGGGCATTGAATTCCCACTCCTATTAGCAGCATGTCACTGACCTGTGAACAAATAGTTCAAATCCGCGTTTTGTAAGTGTTTGTTAATAAATGGTTTATACTTGTCAAATAAGGACTTATGATGCTGACCGAAGCGCAACCGAAGCCTAAACGTGCAGGTCTGTCGCAAATTCTGTTGCAAATCGTTGGCTCGGATTAATCCAAAATAGTCCAACATGAACACACTCATCGGCTGTATGGCTAGCCAAAGATAACAGGGAACTCAAGCATAAGATACCAAAAAGGATGGAGTATGGTATTCATACCGCCAAGATAATACAATTAGTTGCACGAAGCAAGTTTACGTAAGTTCTTTAATGACAACGTGGACGAGGTTATTCGGGTGGACAGGTGTATACCGCCGAAAGCTAACGCCGAGTTTGTCTGCCAGATGGAAGATGTATTAGATGTATACCATAGAGTGTATGACGGCAAAATATCTATGGTTTGCCTTGACGAAAGACCGGTACAATTGATCGGAGAATTACGCAAGCCAATACCGTCAAAGCCTGGAAGGAAAGCTCGATATGATTATGAGTACAAACGTAACGGCGTCGCGAATATTTTCATGATCTTTGAGCCGTTGAAGGGTAAAAGACAATTGCAGGTGACACGGCGGCGAACTAAAAAGGATTGGGCAAAATGTGTTAAGCGGATGGTTCATGAGCTTTACTCTGATTCGGAAAAAATAGTGCTGGTGATGGACAACTTGAATACTCACAAGAAAGCTTCGCTGTATGAGACTTTCGAGCCATTCGAAGCGAAACGTATCGCTGATAAACTTGAGGTACATTATACCCCGAAACATGGCAGTTGGTTAAACATGGCTGAGATCGAATTAAGTGTTTTGTCTCGGCAATGTCTTAATAAGCGTATAGAAGATATTAGAAAGCTGAATTCAAAATGCAAGGCTTGGCTTAAAAATCGCAACAGTCAAGCTAACAAGGTAGATTGGCGTTTTACGACAGAAGACGCCAGAATAAAATTGAAAAAAATGTACCCATCAATTGATTAGCGACAGAGGACTAGTTATTCTTGTCATGCAACGCTATCACCAGAGGAGATACTGATTCAAGATAAGAAATCTGCGGATTCCTTTATCCGAAATCTGGATCCAACTATGGTCTAAGGAAGATCCAAGCAACGTACACCTATCAAGAGCTCAAAGTCAAATACTTAAATCTCTGTTGCCACAAATATTTTTTTTGAAGATCCTCATTACGACTTATCAGCCAAGTTTCGTATCATATCTGAACAGCTTTTCGACTTCACGATGCATTATAATGGACATCGTGAATTTACCTATGTTAGGGTCAATCGTCATAACAGGAATTAA
>CAZLIO010000166.1:0-7201 GCA_964559025.1 uncultured Pirellulales bacterium
AAATATCGAAAAATGTTTGGCTTGCAAGAGTTGCGAGATAGCATGCGCAGTGGCACATTCCAAGTCGAGGGTTCTCGAAGAAGCGATAGCGGAGCAGCCCACGCCACAGAGAAGGGTAACGGTCGAGGCGTCAGGCCAATTTGCAGTGCCACTACAGTGCAGGCACTGTGAGGATGCGCCCTGTATCTCGGTTTGCCCAACGGCGGCGATACATCGACCCGAAGCTGATGGGCCTGTATTGATAGAACAAGACAGGTGTATCGGCTGCAAGTTTTGCCTTATGGTTTGTCCGTTTGGAGTTATTGATGTCTCCACCGACGGCAAAGTTATGGTCAAGTGTGACCTTTGCATTGAGCGAACCAAAGCGGGCCAAGAACCTGCCTGTGTTGAGGCCTGTCCCACCGGCGCATTGAAATTAGCTGACGAAAAGGAATTGGCAGCGCACAAACGCCGGCTCACCGCCTGGGAACTTGTCTTATCAACTCAGCAAAATAATAACAAAGAAAAACAAAAAGAGAATACTCAATGATAACCGTAACCGTATGTGTGGGCAGCTCGTGCCACATTAAAGGTGCCCGTGAGATGATAGCTCGTTTCAACGACTTTCTGACCAAAGAGGACCTTGGGGATAAGGTCGAGTTAAAGGGCTCATTCTGCATGGAGCACTGTGGTGAGGGAATTAATTGGCAGATTAACGATGAGATTTTCAGCAGCTCCAGCGTAGAAGATGGGGCCGAAATGTTCCAAAAAAAAGTTTTGGGGCTTCTCAAGGAAAAAACATCCGAACAGCCCACTAAGGATCCCGGTTAGAGGAGAATTTATTGTGGAACTTCCCAAAGGCCAGGCAGCCGCGCACACCAGCGCCATATTACAGCACACTCCCAACGGGGTTCTTCTGGTGGACAGAGAGACGCACATCCGTTTCGTAAATCCGGCCTTTCTAACTATGTTCCGATGTGACGATGATGAGCTTTTCGGCCAATTGGCCAAGAAATTCGTCCACTCTGATTGTTTCGAACGTGCCATCGCCGCGGGCGGGTCGCTCATGGTCAAAGAGAGCATTCCTGAGCATGGGGTCAGCTTCCGCGTGGGCATTTTTCCCATCGAGGGCGAGGACCTCTACTGCGGTATCTTCATTGACATCTCGGAGGAGGAAAAGGCCAGAAAGGCCCTTCTTGATATGAAGGCGCAGACCCTGGAACGGGCGCAGGAAGTTATCTCGCGGCAAATGCAGACGGCACAGGAAATAGCCAGACTTCTGGGTGAGACGACAGCGGAGACCAAGGTGCTCGTGATGAAACTTATGTCCCTCTATCAGGAAGAAGGCCAGTGATGAGGTTATTTTACGAGTGGGGCACAAAACAGCTCCAGAAACACGGCGAAGAACTCTGCGGCGACAATGTGGCTATTGCCCGTCATGCCGATTCAGTCACACTCGCCCTTTCTGATGGACTGGGAAGCGGAGTCAAAGCTAATATTCTATCTATCCTGACCACGCGAATTGTTATGCATCTGATGGAGAATGAACTATCCCTGGACGAGGTGGTGAACACATTGAGCAAGACACTGCCGGTATGCGAGGTCCGAAACCTTGCTTATAGCACCTTTGCCATCGGACAATTCTTCTCCGAGGGGCATGCACGGGTAGTGGAGTTCGACACACCGTCGGTTATTCTGCTACGGCAGCGAGAGTCTGTGCCCGTGCCCTACGAGGAACGGGAAATTGAAGGCAAGACCATTCGCAAATCGGAACTGAAGCTGAAAATCGGGGATTGGATCGTCTTTGTCTCCGATGGTGTTATAAACGCCGGCATAGGGGGGCTCTATCCTCTCGGATGGGGCTTCGATCAGGTCGTGCGTTTCCTTCAAGAGCACTGTCACCCGGACCTTTCCGCGCAGGAACTCGCGGATAAGCTTGCCCAGGCCGTCTGGGACCTGTACTGCAGCAGGCCCGGGGACGATGTCAGCGTGGCAGTTATAAAGGTTCGCCACAAGCTTATGGCCACGGTGTTGACCGGCCCACCGGCGGACAAAAGCACCGACGAAGAAATTGTCGCCAAGTTTACACAACGTACCGGGTTTCTGGCAGTTTGTGGAGGAACCACGGCAAAGATTGTTGCCAGTCATCTGGGCGGTAAGCCATTGGAAGTCGACCTGGCCACGATGAAGCCCGATGTTCCTCCTTTGGCGAGGGTGGAAGGTATTGATCTGACGACCGAGGGGATCCTGACCCTTACCCGGACCAATGACCTGCTTCATTCGGGTGCTGATAAAGAGACGGTCAAGTTTCATACTGATGGGGCCTCTGCATTGGTCCGCTTATGCCTGAACGTCGACCACATACATTTCATTGTGGGTCTGGCTGTTAATCCAGCCCATCAAAATCCTGATTTACCCGGAAAACTGGCCATGAAATTGGCTGTTGTTCGGGAGATTGCCGAGGAACTCCACAAAAGAGGCAAGGAGGTGACTATCAATACCGTTTAGCCATAGGCCGGACAACCCTAAAGGCCCTAAACCATTGAACCGGCAAAACTGTCTATTGACGGCAAACGTGTTTTGACATAGAATCACATATTTTATTATGACCAACCCCTACTGGGATAGTTAACATGGCTCAAGAGGATAATCTCATAGAACAGATAGTTAAACGTTATGACGGAGACACCGGGATGCTCATACCCATGATGCAGGACTTGCAGTCCGAATGCGGCTACCTGCCAATAGAGCACCTAAGATACTTGGGAGGGCGGCTTAAAGTGCCAATAAGCCGCCTTTATGCTGTAGCAACATTCTATTCATCGTTCCGCCTTGCGCCGAAGGGGGCGCACGAGGTAACGCTATGTATGGGCACGGTGTGTTTCCTTAAGGGCGCGCCCAGCATTTCCGAGGCCGTCTGCCGGGAGTTCCGGGTTGAGCCGGGCGGCACTACGCGCGACCGCCTATTCACCTTCCAAGCCGTGAATTGCGTGGGAGCTTGCGCAGTAGCGCCGGTGATGATAGTGGACGGGAAATACTATGATGGTGTCACACCCGCATCGGCTCTCGAGGTTCTTCATGGACTTGCCGCAGATAAGGCAGCTGCTGAGAAGGAGGGCGAAATATGACAGTACTTGGCCTCAGACAACTCAACAGCCTTGCGGATCTGGAACGTATTCGGGCAGAACTTCTCAGCCGCCGCGACCCTTCTACAAAGTCGGTACATGTCTGTACCGGCCCGGGCTGTGCGGCGAAGGGCTCGCCGAAGTTGTATGAGCTTTTCTGCGAAGCTGCGAAACAGGCCGGGTCAGAGGTCCAAGTCCAGGCCAAAGCAGTTGGGTGCCATGGTTTATGCGAGTGCGGTCCGATCGTTCTCGTCCAGCCCGGTAACATTTTCTACCAGCGGGTAGAGGAGCCCGACGTCGCTGAGATCTTTCGTGAAACAGTGCTGGGTGGTCGGGTGGTCAAACGCCTTCTTTACGAAAACCCCGCTACAGGCGAGAAGGCAGAAACTGCGGATAAGATTCCCTTCTACAAGCTCCAGAAGCGAATTGCGCTGGCCTACAATGGCCTAATTGACCCCACGAAAATCACCGACTACATCGCGCAGGGAGGATACAGAGGTCTTGGGAAAGTTCTATCATCAATGACATCCGAAGAGGTGATCTCGGAAGTGGAATTGGCTGGTCTTCGGGGCCGTGGAGGTGGAGGCTTCCCAACCGCACGGAAGTGGCGCTCCTGCCGAGAGGCAGACGGGTCGCCAAAGTATGTCATCTGCAATGGTGACGAGGGAGACCCCGGCGCTTTCATGGACCGTGCAATAATGGAGGGAAACCCTCATTCTATCATCGAGGGCATGCTCATTGGAGCGTATGCCATCGGGTCTGAGCAGGGGTATATCTACGTACGAAACGAATACCCTCTTTCTGTGGAACGCCTAAAGGAGGCGATTGAACAAGCGAAGGAGCTCGGTCTCCTCGGCGAGAACATTCTGGGCAGCTCGTTTTTTTTCGATATCCGGATCAATCGCGGCGGCGGTGCCTTCGTCTGCGGCGAGTCCACGGCCCTAATGGCCTCGCTGGAAGGCCGCCCAGGTGAACCCAGGGCAAAGTACGTCCATACGGTGGAAAGCGGTTTTCGGGGCAGGCCCAGCAACCTAAACAACGTAGAAACGTGGGCCAATGTGCCACATATCATAAACGGGGGTGGGCAATGGTTCGCCGGCATCGGAACGGAAAAGTCCAAAGGAACCAAGGTATTCAGCCTAGTTGGAAACGTGGTAAATACCGGACTGGTCGAGGTTCCCATGGGCATCACACTGCGACGGATGATCGACGAAATTGGTGGAGGGATACAGGACGGCAAGCGTTTCAAGGCAGTTCAGACCGGAGGCCCCTCCGGTGGATGCATACCCACCGAACACCTCGACACCCGTGTGGACTTCGACGAACTAACGAAGCTGGGTTCGATGATGGGCTCCGGCGGCATGATTGTTATGGACGAGGACACATGTATGGTGAAGGTCGCGAAGTATTTCACCAATTTCCTCCAAAAAGAATCCTGCGGCAAATGCACCCCTTGCCGGGAGGGCCTGTCCCAGATGCTGTACATTCTTGACCGCATAACCGATGGAGAAGGACAGGTCGGCGACATAGAGAGACTTGAGGACTTGTCAGAGATATTAGAGGGAACGGCCCTGTGTGCCCTTGGGAAAACTGCTGCAAACCCCGTTATCTCCACCATACGCTATTTCCGTGACGAATACGATGCACACATTTTAGACCGCCGCTGCCCGGCAAAAGAATGTCGCGGTCTGTTCCGGTATGAGATCGACCCCGAGGCCTGCAAAGCCTGCGGCATCTGTCTGAAGAACTGCCCGGCGGATGCCATCACCGGTGAGAAAAAAGTCCCCCATGTGATTGACCAGAAGAAATGTACGCTCTGCGGAACATGCTGGGAAAAATGTCCCTTCACCGCAGTGTTAAAGGTATAAGGAAAGGTAAGCCAGTGCCTATAGTAACCATAGACGGATGTAAGGTCAGGGTTAAAAAGGATGCCACGGTTCTCGACGCTGCAAAAAAGGCCGGGATATGGATTCCAACCCTTTGCTATCACCCGGCCATTTCACCCGATGCGGTGTGCCGGCTCTGTATGGTAGAGCTTGACCGCGGCGACTGGAGGCAATTAATCACCGCCTGCAACTACCCCGTACGCCGGGACATTGTCGTTTACGTTTCCAGTGAAGGGGCCAAGCAGGCTCGCCGTGGCGTGATGGAGCTGTTGCTTGCCAGGGCGCCAGAAAGCCAAGAGCTCAAGGCATTGGCCGAGCGTATGGGTGTGAAAGAAACGCGCTACCCCAATGTCACCGAGAGTCAACGAAATTGCATCTTGTGTGGCTTGTGCGTTCGCATATGTGAGGAAATAATCGGGCAGGCAGCTATCGGGTTTGCCGGACGCGGCGTGGACCGAGCTGTGGCGGCGCCCTTCCGGCAGCCTTCCGACGATTGTATCGGCTGCGGAGCATGCGCGGCCGTTTGCCCCGTAGGAACCATCAAAGTCAGAATTCACCAAGACCAGCAGGAGGTGGAGATATCACCGTTCAAGTCGCGGTCGAAATTACTTGTCTGCGAGAAGTGTGGAGCACCAATTATTAGCACGCAGGTTAGTGAGCGAGTCCTGGGCAAAGTCGAAACCATGAGTTCCGAAGAATTCCGGCAGTGCATACGCCTTTGTCCAAAATGCAGAAAGCTGCAAACTGCCGTACGGCTTCAAGCTGCTACGGTTTACAAAAAGGAGTGAGTGTGTCGTAAACCAAGATGTGGATAACGACAAAGTCAGCAGTTGTGCTTGAAATATCAGATGAAATATTGTATTTTGCAAAATTCTAATAAAATTTTTGCGATTAACTGATTACTGAGGGATTGTTTATGGACCCAAAAAAACGTAGCAGTGACAAAGCGTCACAGGAAATGATAACTCACATGGCCGAAGGGGGCCAGCAGAATGCCTGGGACAGATTTGAGCAGCAAGAGCCTCAATGTGGTTTCGGCAAACTCGGGATATGCTGCCGAAACTGTTCAATGGGACCCTGTCGAATCGATCCCTTTGGGGATGAGCCGCAAGCAGGAGTATGCGGTGCTACCGCGGATACGATTGCTGCAAGAAACCTGGTGCGGATGGTTGCGGCAGGTGCTGCGGCACATTCCGACCACGGTCGTGACATCGCTCACACCTTCAAGATGGCGGTTGAGAACGCAAGCTGTGATTATATGATCAAAGACGAGTTGAAATTGAGGGAAGTGGCAGCAAGATACGGCATTAAGGTAGAAGGCAGGGACACAAAGGCGATTGGCAGCGACCTGTCTGATGCGGTGATGGCTGAATTCGGAAAGCAGGAGGGAACACTCCTCAGTGCGGCAGCTTATCCACCACCAGCCAGGCAAAAGGTTTGGGGAGAATTCGGGGTAACTCCTCGTTCCATTGACCGTGAAATCGTGGAGATCATGCACAGAACACATATAGGGGTAGGTTCAGACTACAAGAACCTTATGAAACAGGGTATCAGAGCAGCTTTGTCCGATGGATGGGGTGGGTCGCTTATCGCTACTGAGCTTTCCGATATTCTGTTTGGCAGCCCCTGGCCAATTCAATTCGGGGCTAATCTGGGCGTACTTGATGCCGAACAGGTCAACATCATTGTCCACGGTCACGAGCCAACATTGTCAGATATAATCGTGGCGGTCTCGCAGGAGCCCGAACTGGTAAAAATGGCTAAAGGTAAAGGTGCCAAAGGCATCAATCTTGCGGGTATGTGCTGCACCGCTAATGAGACACTGATGCGTCACGGCATACCGGTCGCCGGCAATTTTCTGCAGCAGGAACTGGCGGTGATGACCGGTGTAGTGGAGGTTATGCTGGTGGACGTGCAGTGCATTATGCCTGCGCTGGGGTCACTGTCCGGCTGCTTCCATACCAGGCTGATTACCACTTCGCCCAAGTGTAAAATTGAAGGAGCAGAGCATATTGAATTCCACGAGGACAGGGCAGTGGAAATCGCACGGAAAATCGTCAAAATCGCCATTGAGAATTTTGCAAACAGAAAAGGCAAAGGTAATATTCCGAAGGTAAAGGAGCGTGGAATTGCAGGCTTTACCACGGAAAATATCTATTACCATCTTGGTGGCCGATTCCGGGCCAGTTACCGTCCTCTAAATGACAATAT
>CAZLIO010000167.1:0-7185 GCA_964559025.1 uncultured Pirellulales bacterium
GTTTGTTACCATACGGTGTTAGTGGATCATTACTCATATTTATTTACTCCAAATTTTTATTGAATATTATTTTGTTTACTGACAAACAACCAAAACATCTCATGTTATCAGTTTTTTGAAATCCTCTAACTGTTGTCCTAACCAATCAGCTTGATTCGCGAGCTTCGCAATCCTTTGTAGGGCGTTTTAACTCTTTCATCCCTTCTCCTTTTCATGAGCTGCTTCTTCTACAATGATGTCAGAATTCATAAAATCTATCTCTTTTATTTTTGCTTGCATAACCTTAGTTTCTCCCTTAAGATTCTCTACCACTATTCGGTTGCCATTGACTCTAAGGTAGGCAACGCTTTCTACCAGTGCTTTACCAGCCCTCCCGCTTTGATAAATATTCGCAAGACACATATCTCGTCCCTTCCTTTAGCTACGTCAACTTAGCTTGGACTTTACTTTCCTCAAATTCCAGCTTATCAGCAATTTGTTTAATTCCCTCAAAGGATATTTTAAGCTCCTTGCCCGCAAGGCCTGACATAAATACATCCCTGTTTTCAGGAATAACAGCTATTACCTTCTTATTATCCACCGATTCCAGGAGCAGCTTTTCTAAATCTTTATTGACTCTGTTTAGTACTAAATACGTTGGCTTGCCAAGCTGCTTTCCCAGGTCGGATATCTTCTGGGCCAAAAGTATCGAATCTTTGGAAGGCTCAATGACGACAACAAGTGAATCGACACCTTTTTCTACGCCTCTGCCAAAATGCTCTATACCGGCATCGGTATCTACTATCAAAAACTCTTTTTCTCCTACGTCAAGAATCTCCAATATTCTCGAAGAAAGTACGTTAATGGGGCAGGCACATCCTTCACCAAATTCGTAAATCTTGCCCATCGAGAGTAGTTGAATATTGTCCTTCTCGGATAAATACTCTTTAGGTAAGTCATCCAATTTCCATCTACCTGTTATCTCTTTAGTTTTTTCAAATAGAATCTTTTTGCCGCCAAAGTAATTCATAAAATCCTCCGGCTTGCTCATTCCCAGACGAAGGTGAAGGCCGGTATTTGACTCATCACTATCGATCACTAAAACCTTATTTTTTCTTTCGGCCATCTCTTTGGACAGCAGGGCTACAATAGTACTTTTCCCACATCCACCTTTGCCGCAGACCAGCACTTTCATAATAGTGAATCCTCTTGTTTCATAGAAGATAAATCGTGTTTAACCAAGAGCTTATCTTTAAACACATAATTCTCAGCTATTATTGTCGTCCGTATATGACAAGTCATAGACATTATCTTTTTCATTCGTTAAATTCGGATGGTCAACAAAGTTACCTTCGGCAGTAGCTTTGATTTGCTCATTTTGGGTAATCTCGGCAGTCTTAATGGTCACAAATATTATCTCCTGTTTCAAGCGTATTTTCCAAATAAGCTGACACAAGCTCTTCAGGAGATTGGCCAGATGCACCTATTACAACTTTGATGCCGTCCTGGGTAAAAAGCTGTTGTGCACGCTGGCCCATACCGCCGGCTATAATAACATTCACGTTATTTTCGTGTAACCACCGCGGCAACACTCCAGGTTCATGGGCGGGAGGAGCTGCATTTTTTCTGCTTATAACCTTTTTAAGATTATCATCGACATCAAAGATTGCGAATTCTTCACAGTGGCCGAAGTGGAGGCTTAGCTTACCTTGAACTAAGGGAACTGCTATGCGCCTTTTCTTATCTCCTTTTTTGAAATGTTGTGTTTCGACTAACTCCTGGGCGTTGTTATCAAGTTCCAGAATTGGACCCGATACGTTTCCGAAAGCTTTTGCCGTTTGACTTTGATTGTAGTGATATACAAATGGTTTTCCTGAATCACAAGATTGTACGATTTGAGGGTCTATAGGGACTCGGCCCAGAAAAGTTACACCCATCTGCCGTGCCATAATTTCACCGCCGCCGGATTTAAATATATCCGTTTTCTGGCCGCACTGAGGGCAGACAAAACCGCTCATATTCTCCAATACACCGAGAACGGGTAGTTTGAGATTGCCACAAAAGCTGATACATTTACGAACATCTGACAAAGCAACTTCCTGAGGTGTAGTAACGATAATTGCACCATCGGCGTCTTCAAGAAGCTGAACTATCGAAAGAGGCTCGTCACCTGTCCCCGGTGGGCTGTCAACGATTAGGAAATCCAGAATGCCCCATTGCACATCCTTGAGAAATTGTTTAATCATCTGGTACTTCAAAGGACCTCTCCATATCACAGCGTCATCACTTCCTCGCAGTAGAAAACCTATGGACATGACCTTGAGATTTCCTATCATTTCGACGGGCAAAATTGTGTCTCCTGATGTCTGGACAATTTCTTTTTCCAGGCCTAAAATCTTTGGGACGCTTGGACCATGTATATCAATGTCGAGAAGCCCGACACTTTTGCCCGCAAGGGCAAGTGACATTGCCAGATTTACCGCCACCGTGCTCTTGCCTACACCCCCTTTACCACTGAGTACAAGTATCTGATGCTTTATTTGTTTCACTCTTTTACGAATTTGCTCCTGTTCGATCTGCATTTGTTTTTGCTTGTTCTCATCAGTCTGAAAAGTGCCGCTTTCTCTTGCCATAAGATTATTTCCCTTCTATTTAGAAACTATTTATTTTTCTTTTACTTCAAAAAATCACCTTTTTATTGCCTTTAATTCTGTAGATTTATTTGCTCTTTCAGCTTCAGGAACTGCAGAAAGCGGGAGTCGAACATCCATATTTACACCCGACTCATAATCGAAGAGTTCAGTTGCTTGTTTGCTCAGATAATGCGCCAGAGCAGATATAGGTATATCAGCAGAACATACGTCTTCACACTGTCCGCAATTTACACAGTAGCATGCAACGTGGAATAATCTTATCATCCCAAACGTCGGAGGTGGCGGTATGACTCCTTTTTCAACTGTCTCCGGAATGTCCCTTTCTAAGACACATCTTTTGCAGTGGCATAAAGGACAGACGTCACGACAGCCGTAGCATTTGATGCAGGCCTGTATTTGAGACAGCCAGTAAAACTTATCTTCAGGTCTTGCAAAATCCGCTTTTTGACGTGCTTTTGCAGAGTCGATCCGCTTATTCTCTTCCTGCTTCCTTCGTTTTATCTGCTCTTTAGAGGGCGTCTTGATTTCTATGATACCATTTGAGACTGCTTTCTCAAATAGAACTTTGCCCTTTGTAGAGCACAATTCAACAAATGTTCCCTTCTCGCCATTTAATCCCCATTTACCACAGGCAATATCAGCCATCTGCGGTATGGGATATTCACACCTCTGGCAGTTTTTTCGCCTACCCAGCCCTTTTTCTTCAAGTTCGTTTAAACGAAAGATTTTTTGCGTGTCTCCGTCAAACTCTAAAATAAGTTTATCTTCATCAATATCTTCACAAATTAATGTGTAAGGGTCAATTCCAGATTCTGTTAGAATATTAATAGTCGGGATAGGAGCTAAAGTTCCCGAACAGTTAACTCCTATCATTATTATATTCTCAATGTTTACCTGGCCTATTTTGGCAAGTTCGATCAGAGCTCTTGCATCGCATGATTTGCAAACCACAGCTATTTTTTTATTGTAAGTATCCAGATATTTCTTTACGTTTTTTGCGATGCCCGGTGTTGCAAAATGAAAGGAGCCGGTACATTCCTCGACCTCTTCAGGTTCGGTTATAAAAGATAAGATTCCCTCATATCTATTCTTACCCTTTTTAACTGCAACAGCGGTATCTACTAACTTACTTTTCAAGGCGTATTTTAACAGCGAAGTAACTACGCCTCCGTTTTCCGCTTTTTCCACAATTTGTTTCTCAGAGGAAATACCGATATACAGCTCACCTGTTTTCATTATACATTACCTCATTTTTCATCGACTTTTTCTATATTTACGGCACAGACTTTGAATTCAGGCATTTTGCAGGCAGGGTCAAATGCCGGATTAGTAAGGATATTTGCATTTGTTTTACCAAAGTGAAAGGGAATGAATACGACTCCTCTGATTATATCCGGGCTAATCCTTGTTTTAATTTCAAGCTGTCCGCGCCTTGATTTTACGATGGCCTTCTCACCATTACTAATTTCCAGCTCGCGAGCGTCTTCAGGATGTATCTGGATAAAAGCCTCAGGCATTTCGCTATAGAGATTATCTGTTCTTCTTGTCATACTACCGGTATGGTAATGAAAAATAACTCTGCCTGTAGTAAGGATGAAAGGGTACTCTCGGTCAGAGGGCTCTGCGGGCGGTTTATATTCAACCGATTGAAAATGGCCTTTGCCGTCCGGGGTATTAAATTTTTCCGTAAACATGGTCGGTGTTCCGGGATGGTCCTCCGAAGGACAAGGCCAGTAAATCCCTCCAATTGTCTTGTCCAACCTTTTATAGCTGATGCCTGCATACTGTGGGATACAAGCTCTTATTTCTTCAAAAATATCTTTTGATGAATTGTAGTTGAATTTGTCTGAAAAGCCCATCTGTTTGGCTATATTCATTGTTATCCACCAGTCTTGTTTGGCCTGGCCCGGCGGTTCTACAATTTTATTGATTTTGTACACTCTCCTGTCGATGCCCGTATGCGTTCCTTCTCTTTCGACCCAGTTGGCAGCAGGCAGTACCACATCAGCAAGCTCGGCAGTTTCTGTCATAAATATGTCCTCGACGACTAAGAAGTCCATCTCTTCGAGCGACTTTCTCACGTTATTGGAATCAGGTGCACTTATCATCGGATTTACACCTACCATGTAAACGGACTTGCAAGTGTTTATTATATCCATAAACGTTTTACCCGGCTTCGAAGGCAGATTTTCAACACCCCATAATCTCTGAAAATGCTCAGCAGTTTCTTTGTTCACACGCCTGAATCCTGGGTAAAAGACATTGACGCATCCCATATCACCACTTCCTTCACCGCTTATCTGTCCCCTCATAGGATTAACGCCCGTTCCCGGCTTGCCGATATGACCCGTCAATAAAACTAAATTGGCAAGGAGTTTGACATTATCTGAACCGGTTATATGCTGTGTGATTCCTTCGTCGTAAAGAATACAACCTTTAGTAGCTTTTGCAAAAGCAACCGCTGAAGCCCTGATTTCATCTAAAGATACGGATGTAATCTTCTGCACTTCTTCTAAATCTATATTTGAAACAAAAGCTTTAAGCCCTTCGTAATCTACAGTTCTCGCTTTAATGAACTGCTCATTTTCCAAACCCTCATCCATTATGACCTTAATCATTGCGTTAAGCACAGCCGCATCGGTTCCAGGTCTTAACTGTAGATGAATATCTGCCAGGTTTTTCACCGTAGCAGTGACTCTTGGATCAAGCACGATTACTTTTGTACCATTATTTTTTGCTCTACGTACACGCCTCGCTATACCCGGAAAATTCTCCTGAATATTTACGCCAGCTAAGAATATGCAGTCCGCCTGGTCTATATGAAGCTGAGAAGTTTGCATAACTCCGCCGCCTACAGCGGGGCCAAGGCCGGCCACCGTAGCTGAATGGCAAAATCTCGCACAGTACTCGATATTATTCGTTTTCATAACAACACGAGCAAATTTCTGGAGTATATACCCCTCTTCATTTGATGTTTTCCCGGATCCGATTATCCCAAAATCCTCAGAAGAGACACCGTCAAATTTTTCTGCGATTAACTTAAATGCATCTTCCCAGGATGACTTTTTGCCTTTTATCAGCGGCTCAGTCAACCTCTCCGGATGAGATAAAAGCTTGTAGGTGTTATTGCCCTTTATGCACAGTTTGCCCTCATTTGTAGGATATGATTTCATAGGCTCCTGACCGATTATCCTGCCGTTTTGAACCACAAGATATAAGCCACATCCGGAAGTGCAATAAGGACATACAGTTGGTCGGTACTTGATTTCAGGTTGAGTTTGGCTTTTTAGATGTGGGTCAGCTTGAAGACCAATAGTTTCTTTTGCCATAATCCATTTCCTTCTTATTGGGAATCCGCCTGTTTTATTCGACCTTGGGACACGTATTGGAAATTTTTGCAGTAATTACTACCTCATATTTTTCAGCAAGCCTCTCAAAGGCCTTTTGCAGCTTTTCGAAAACAAGCTGGCTGTCTCCTGTAACGAGGGTGCTCATTGGCCCGACCTCGACCTTTAGTTTATTATTCTCCAACAGCTCAATGTAATATCCTGCCGGACTTGCGAGTGCATCGTATCATCTCTTGTAATACGACTTCGGCATCACGAACAAACTCAAGCGTTGTAATCGCCGCCGTCAGGTCGAAAGTGCTATCCTGAAACGGCAATAAATGCCCATCACCCACATAAAATGGAACGTTTGGAATGCCTTTTTGCAGTGCTGTATTTACCATACGCTCAGAGATGTCGAGACCTGTAACCTCAAAACCGCATTGATTGAAGAACCTGCTCCAGTGGCCTGTTCCGCAACCTATTTCCAGCAGTCTTTTCCCTTCGGTCTCAGTTGGCAGGAAGTTGGCGATTAACTTCTTTTCCAAGCGATCATACATTGCGCCCCGCCTGTCGGCGTACCAGCTATCATAGGAACCAGTAATCCGATCTAAATCAAATATCGATGTCTACGATTAGTATGCTTGCAGCTTCCGTTCAACCGAGGGCATAAGTCACCTGTCTCCATAATGCTTTTATCTGTTCTGTTATCGCACCTCCTGTATATTCGACCACACTTGCCTTAATAATCTGCGCCTTGGTGAAAGCCTCATCATAAGCGATTTTTCCTATCACCTTTAATCCTCGCTTTTTAGCATCTTCGCTTATTTGATCTGTTATTTGCGGGTTTACATCTGCTTTGTTGACACAAACCATTGTCTTGATGCCAAAGCTTGCCGTAAGCTGGGCCACTCTTTCCAAATCATGTTTGCCGGAAAGGGTGGGTTCTGTAACGACCAGCACCAGATCCGATGCTGTAATTGATGCAATTACAGGACAACCTATTCCCGGCGAGCCATCGACGATGAGCAAATCCTTCTTTTGCTCTTGTGCTATTTTCTTCGCTTCTTTGCGAATAAGAGTCACCAGTTTGCCACTGTTTTCCTCCGCGATGCCTAATTTGGCGTGTACCATAGGCCCAAACCGTGTATCCGATACAAACCACTGCCCGTTTATATGCTCGTTAAACTCAATCGCATCCGCCGGACAAAACTCCACACATACCT
>CAZLIO010000168.1:0-7181 GCA_964559025.1 uncultured Pirellulales bacterium
GCGATAAGCAATGGCCATAGACTAATAAAATCCCAGCCCGGTTTCAGGACTATCGCCAGAATCAAAACGATGGGAAAAGTAACAGAAGCAGCGATGGATGCCAGGGAAACATACCGCCATATCAAAACTGCCACCACCCATATTGCAAAGGCAAACAAGGCGCAGATTGTATAATAAGGCCAAAGCCCCAGCGCCACACCAAAACTAGTTGAAACGGCTTTACCGCCTCTGAATTTCAAATATATGGGGAAGATATGACCTAAGATGGCCCCGCAGCCTACCGCCAGCCATAACCACAGCAGAATAACCTTTTCGGTCTGTGATTGATTGGATAGTGGTCTTGTGAAAGACAACATTGCAAGCATAGGGACCATACCTTTAAGCACATCTAACACAAAGCAAACATATGCCCATTTCCTGCCGAGCGCCCGCGACACATTGGTAGCGCCGATATTGCCGGAGCCTATTGAGCGCAGGTCCTTGCCATGTGCTTTGGCGATGAGCAGTCCGAACGGTATCGAGCCGAGCAAATACGCTCCAATAATAGCAGGTACAAAAATTATATACATTATTTTCAACCTTTCTTTTGCAATATGGATTCATAAACAGTTACCAGTTGTTTGGCGGCTCGGCGGATTGAGATTTCTTCTTCTATGTTATCTTCGACAATCGCTTGTGATGCTTTTTGGATATTGTTTGTATCTGTGAAATAGACAATAGCTTCGGCCAATGCTGATATATCTTCCGGCGCATCGATTACTTTGCCGTGTCGGTTATTCACGAATAAATCCGTTGCGCCGTTGAATCTTGTGGTAATCACCGGCTTGCCCGCTGCTAATGCTTCGAGGATATATCTGCTCGATGGGTCATAGAAGGTAGGCAGAATCGCTACATCGGTTACTGACAGTGCGTCTTGAATGTGCCCAATGTGCCCCAAGAAAACAGCTCTTTCGGAAATATCAAGTCTTTTCGCAATATGTCGATATTTGTGTATTTTGCCGTTACCTGCAACGATTAAGTAACCTTTGCGTTCCGTATCGTAGCGTGCCGCTGCCGCCATTGCTTTTATGAGAACTGCCAGACCCTTTAATCTGAAATTGTTTGCTGCGAACAAGAAAAGGGCCGGGTTGTCTGCTTCTTTGAGACCCAGTTCAGCTAATATTTGCGTCCGGAGTCTGTCAGCCTGGCCTGTGTTGATTTGCTTATCTGTTTTTACGCCGTTTGGTATGACTACTATCCGCCGGGCGTCGGTGCCGTAGTGTTGTTTGAACTGCTTTGCAACGTAGTCCGAAAGTGCAGCGATTACAGGCCCATCCGGCTGCTGAGCGAGCTTGCGCTCGGCACCCAGAAGTATGGACCGGCGAAAATTAATAAAAGCCGTGAGCCTCTTATAAGATTCGAGCAGCTTATTTTGATAACTGGCGGCGTTACGCAAAATAGATTCGGCATACGTCCCGCCGCGGGGCTGATAGACATCGGCAAAGTCGAAAGGTAAAACGCTGTGAATCAGACTATAGTGATTTTCTGATAAATGTTTCCTTAATGCTTCCGCAAAAGTAAAGTAACCAGTACGCTTGCCGGGTTTGTTCTGGCATAGGATTTGAATATTTTTAGCCTCTGTCTGTCCCTTTGCGGCGAGTATGTGCGTTTCAAGACCGAGTCCGGACAGCGCAGTTGTCAGCTCAAAGACCGAGCGTTCCGCACCCCCGAGCACTATATTCGCCTGTTCTATAATAATTGCGATTTTCTTGCTCATTATATCCTGTAAGTATAAGCATCCTGCTGTATCGCTTCAATTATTTATTTTTATCTTGCCTTTTCCGACAATTCCGGCCATAATATTTAATATTAGTGGGATTTTGATCCTTGATTTTTACCCTGATTTTGAGCCAAAGAAAGGAGCAAAGATGAAAGAAACACTTACTGCAATTTTTGAGAAGTCTCCACAAGGATATATAGGCTATGTGCAAGAGCTTCCAGGCGCTAATACGCAGGGATCTACTTTAGAAGAAACCAAGAAAAATTTAATCGAGGCTATTCACTTGGTGCTCGAAGCCAATCGACAACTTGCTGAAGAAAGTATTTCAGAGAAAGAAATAATCAAAGAGTCTTTAGGGACAATTACAGTATGAAACGCAGGGATCTTATCAGGCATTTGGAGAAACATGGGTGTGAATTTTTGCGCGAAGGTGGAAATCATACTGTTTATGTTAATAGAAAGGCAATGAAAGTCACAACTGTTCCACGACACCGAGAGATTGATCAGACATTATCCTATAAAATTTGCAAAGATATTGGAATACCAAGGCCCTAACCAGGTGCTGCACCTGACCCTGCAAGCTGTACCTGTGGAGGCCAAGGTGTACGCAGTCCCATGGATTCACTTTGAACCACAACGGATTTGGGATGTTATACGTACACTATATAAGAAATAATTGGCTTTGATCTATTATGAAATGTTCAATCATAACTCCAATCGGGCCTGGTCATGAGCGCTTGTTTCTCCAATGTCAAAACTCAGTCAACAAAGCAATGACTCAGTCAATGGGACCCTTCACGGAGATTACACATAGACCGATTGATGATACCCAGGGATTAAAGGGGCGTTCTGCTTCACGCAATTCTGAGGTCGCCGAAGCCGTTGCACATGGAGCAGACTGGATATTCTTCCTTGATGCGGATGACCTGATTCTTACCGACGCTTTTGAGAAGGTTATGGATGCAGTAAAGCAGTACGATGCCATTTGGGGTGCCATATGTGAGTTAAAGAAAGGTGCTTATTACCCTCAAATTCGAGATGCACAGGACGTTCCGATTCGGAATGTAGAAGATGTTCTACTTATGGACCCGTTCTTTTCCCTGCAAATGGGCCACTTTGTCAAAGCCGAGGTTGCCCTCGCTAATCCTTTCAATGTGGAACTAAACACGGGAGAGGATTTTGACTACTATCTGAGAATATGGCACAAATATAGTTGTGTTAAACTCAAGGTTCCGCTTTTCATAAATCGTCGGGGAATGCATTCCAAAGGGCCAAAGTCTGCTTCTGGTACAGACTGGAGAAGAAATGTAGAGGGAATTGTATGGCGATTCAAAAGGGAGAAACAGATTCAGCTCAACAAGTAAGAAAGCCAACAAATGCCTGATACCGTCTCCGCTTCGTTATGCGGTTGAGATTGTTGTTAGCCAATGGTATTAAAAAACGGGAGAGAGGTTCGCTGCATTGCCGGCTTTATTAGTAACGGCCAATGTAGGTGGGATTAAGCCAAAAAGACCTACACTGTCTATTTCTTTTCTTTGGCCTGCTTTTGAAGCTCTTTTAGCTGGTCGGTTCCCTTTTGCCAATATTCGAGCTGTTGCTCAAACGATTTTCCTTCAAGCTGCTTGTGAACCAATTCTGCGCCGCGTCGTTTCATCTGAACGCAGTCGAAGGTTCTAATCTTCATACTCAATCACCTCCAGGGGTGAATAAATGGCGATTTCGCTGTAGCCGTTCAGCGTGTTGACCGCATTATACATAGGAATCTTCTGAAAGTTAACAATATGTCTGAAATTCCAGCTTACAATCAGTGAAGCCCGTGAGACAGTTGCTAATGCCACGTGCAAGGCGTCTGTAGAATGTTTCTCAGACAGAATTCCCGCATCCGTGTAAGCCCGTTGTAGTTTCAGGGCTTCGGCTGTGATATCAGCGATATCCACAATTGGCAAAATGTCGAAAAATAGCTCTCGGACGCTTTTGGGACCAGCCTGAATTTCTTGCCTGACAAGTTCGGAAGTCACTAAAAGAAATCTCGATTTTTTGATGGCGTCAAAAAAGGTTTTGCTGGGCCCTTGAAATTCCTCATCGAACACACCACCAAAAACTGATGTATCGGCATATATTCTTATGATTGTGTTGGGTGTTCCAACCATATTGTTATTATAACCTTCCGACGGTGCCTGCACAAATAAAAAGCTTTAACGAAGCAACCGTATAATCCAATCAGCTTGCAAAAGGAGCAATCCTGCCGTGCCTTATATCGTGCCGTGCCATCCGCTTTGCTTTGTTTACTACTTTACGAATAAATATTTTGTCCTTTTTTGTGAGCTTGCTTTGGCCGGCATAGGCCATATAAAACCGCAGCCGGTCGGTCTTCGAGAAGTGTTTGCCCGGGGCCGAATAATAAACTTGCGCAATATCTTTTATCTGAAATCGCCGGCGCAGGACGATTGGTCCAAAAACGCGTGCCAGGTCTATCAAATAGAATTCACCGTTGTCACTATAGAATATGTGTGAAAGGTAGAGGTCTCGATGTCGATAATTTGTCTCGTGAAATTTTCTTATAAAGGCTGCCGATTGAGCGATAAAGTTTCTTCGCAGTTTCTGATTTTCAATTGTAGCCGGCCCGTCGAAACAGTCAGGCAATTTCCGTTCTAAAGATTCGGCTTCCGGGATTTTTTCAGTGATTATAAAGCTTCTTGTCTCAAATAAGGTGCCCCATTGTTCGCCGTAAGAGATAACTTTCGGTGTGTTTATCCCTGCTGCTGTTAGTGTACTTGCCGCCCCGAGCTCACAGAAAGCGCAGCTCCTTCGTTTGTGTTGCGAGAGCCAGCTCCTAAGCTGGACGAAAACCGGCGGCCGGTCATAGCGCTTCATAAATACTGTAGTTGAAGATGGCCGCTGCGGCGAATTTATTGCAAATTGCAAGCGAGTGCGGAACTGTGCAAGATTGCTTTTGGTTAGGTTCTCCGCTGCATCAAAAGAGAAGACCTCCTCGATGGAAGTTAAGCCTGATTTACTGAATGCCGTTTTGTAATCGCTGTCTATAAAAAACGATTCCTTCGCTTCGCTCGAGGCCTGTCCTGAGCACAGTCGAAGGGACAGGTTTGAAGTTTCTATAAATTCTTGCTGGCTAAGAATTGTTGTATGTTTGCGATTGTTTTCGAGCAGCTCTTTTGCAGCCTCACAAACCATCTCCACGGTGATTGCCTGCATACATAGATGTTCGCTCTTTTTACATTTTGGCTTGCTGCACGGAGCACAAGTGACATTACCGATTATTTGAATCTCATTTTCGTAATTGGTATTTGTCCAGGCCGGGTCGTTCGGCCCGAAAAGCGTGATGACTTTACGACCCAGGGCTATGGCTATATGTCGTGGACCTGTATCGTTGCTTATTACCAAATCCGCGATGGAAAATAGTGCTTTTAATTCACCGAGGCTTATGGGAATTTCTGCTAAGCTGATAAGTTTGTGCTTGCTTGAATTGCAGATTTCTTTGGCGATTTGTTTCTCAAGCGTCTCAGGTCCAACGGATATGACAACCGTTGCGTTGTAGTTGCTAATCAGCCAATCGGCCGTTTGCCCGAACCTGTCACTGCCCCAGCACTTGCTCGGCCCGTAAGCACCACCCGGGACAATTACGACAAGCGGACTATCCGGATTTAAGACTTGCGGCAATTTGCCACAAAGCTGCTGTTCATCCTGCGCCTCGATAAGCAGCTCAAGGTCTCTGTTGGTTGTCTCACAGCCTAACCATGATGCAATCGCAAGGTAGCTGTCAATCGCAGAAACAGGTTTGAATTTGCCCCCGCTGCTTTGTTTTGGCCAGGCAAAACGGCGGGGGGGTAGTTTCGGCGGATAAAGCTTGTCGGTCAGCAAAAAACCACGACCTTCCCGAGCGTAGCCGATACGCGATGGTATCCCTGCTAAATAAACCGCTAATGCCGAGGCAAATGAATTCTTGAAAAGGATTGCATGTGTGAATTGATGTTCTTTGAGTTTCTTTGCGATTGCAAACGGATTGTTGTCCCTTTGCTCCAGCCATTTGTCGTTGAAGCTGTTTGGTGATAAGACACCGCGAACCACACCAGTGGCTAAAAACGAAATTTCGCAGCTTTTGAAATGTTTGCGAATGGCCCGCAAAGCCGGCGTGCAAAGAACAGCATCGCCCATAGGGGAAGGAAGCCAGACCAAAATCTCGTCTTTCGTGGTTTGTGATTTCTGGCGCGGAATCTGTGATTCGCCGTTTGCTTTGCACATCGCTATTTTCGCCCGTGCATTATGTAGAAAGTTAATGACATAAGCTGTAAGACCATAGCAAAGCCGAGTGCAACGAAGACCGAATTGTCCTGACTGTTTGGACTCATCAGGAACCATATAGTCATCAACAAACAAAACAGAACAAGAATTTGTATAATGCCGGCCATCAGTCTCATTATGGAAAACTCACCGAACATATCGCTCCGCTGCATACTTTTTAGTTGTTTGAGGACGCTGTTTAGCCCAGCACTAATTTTTTCAACTTCAAAAGAATTGGTGAAATTAGTGCTGGGTTCGGTTCTATCGCCGGCAATGTCCTGCTCCGGGAGCTTTGTTTGCTGCTCTTCCGGTGCAGATTGAAGTTGTTGTTTCTCGGTTTGTGAAACCGGCTCAGCGACCTCTGGAGTCTGTTCAGTAGTTTGCGAAGCCGGTTCAACGACCTCGGGAATTTGTTCGGCAGCTTGCGAAACCGGTTCGACGGCCTCGGGAACCTGTTCAGTAGCTTGCCGAACCGGTTCAGTTTGAGCCATGGGGGCCGAGTGAGTTTGCACTTCCACCTCAGCGGACGAACGGTGATGTTTTTTTATGATATTGACCACCTCCTTAATATTTACAGCCTTGTAGTCCGGCCTGGGCTGGCCCGGCTCGAGCTGTTGTTGATGGGAGGGCAGGTCTATCAATATAGTTTTGCAGCCGGCACGTAAACCGGCCTCCATGTCGCTGATGCTATTGCCAACGCACCAGGATTGACCAAGATCGAGATCCATCTCCTCAGCGGCTTTCAGCAGCATTCCCGGTTTCGGCTTTCTGAAGTCACTTTCTTTACGGTATTTTTTAACTGCTCCATCCGGATGATAGGGACAATAATAAATCCTGTCTAAAAATGCGTTCTTTTCAGCTAACAGTTGTTTTAAGCGGTTATGAATTGCTCCAAGGACTTTTTCGGTAACGATACCCTGCGCCACAGCCGACTGGTTCGTGACAACGACCAGCTTATACCCGAGGGCTTTAAGCTCAATAAGTGCCTCAGCAACGCCGTCCAGCAGCTTTACCTGCTCCGGGCTATTGATATAGCCGGGGTCTTCAATCAAAGTGTCGTCACGGTCTAAAAATATAGCTTTGTCGGACATATTTATTAAAGTTTATTCCTGGCTTAACTGTT
>CAZLIO010000169.1:0-7166 GCA_964559025.1 uncultured Pirellulales bacterium
CTAAAAGGCGACTTCGAGAAAATTTCCGAAGGTTTGATTTGCCGATTAAAAAAGGATGAATTTAAAGACCCGGAACGTGCCAAGAGCAGTATTCGAAGAACCTCTCAGGGGGGAGTAAAACTGCCCTTTGACTAATTGTTCCCAAATCAAATGCTTTTTGCCGGCCTCAAATAATTTTTGTGATTAATGTAACAAGGTTCGCTAATCACCTTTTGGGCCGTTTTTTCTAATCTCTTCGAAAAAAGGTGTTCTTTTTTGTTCTACCGATTCGGCGGCATAGAGATACATCGCGGCCGACCAGCTCTGCCAGTCCTGTCCCTGAGGCGTTCCATCCTGTGCACGTATCCATTCGTTAAAGCCGAATTCGACATCAGCTTTGCGGGCCGGTCGGACAAGCTCGGTCAAAGTAAGAAGCTTTTTCTCTGCCAGGGCATGTCTTTCAGCAGCCACCAGAGCTGCTAAATAAAAGCCGCAAATGAAAGGCCAAATCCCGCCGTTATGATACTCTCCAGGCTGGTTGTACTTTTCATTACGCGGTATCCAATCGGGGTCATCCGGCCTGACATAGGGGAAGAAATTCGGCGGCAAATCAACCACCAGGTCTTCATTTTGCCTTAAAGCCTCGGACTCCTTTTCTATCCACAATACCAGTTTCCTTGCTCTGGACGGTGATGCTATGCCGGAAAGGATGGCCAGGCTATTACCCAAAAGGTCAAACCGCTCACTTCGGTATACTTTGTACGACCACATAGCATAATACGGTTTGTATCTGAGAACTAAACCTTCATGGACGTGCCGGTGCTGTCTTTCACCCTTGACGGTAAAACTTTCCATAGACTGCTTAACCTTTGCAGCCCGCTCGTATTGACCAAAAAGGCAAAGGTAAGTATAGACGATAGTGTTAACAAACAGCCCATATCCCAAAACCCACTGTTCGTCACGCCAGTCACTGGTGGGTAATTGCGCCACGAGATATCGGTCTGTTGGACTTTGATATCTCATCCAGCCCAAAGCTTTTTGGACGGCGTGCTCAAGAAAATCATCCTCCTTCATAACCTTTCGGTAAATTCCGACAGCCATAAGAAACAGAGGTGTTGTGTCACTCGAACCTCTATCCTGGGGGTCATGAACCAAAGATGGAATATGACCTAACATTGATTGATTCTTAGCCAGCGTTTCCAGGACCCTTCGTAGTGATTTAAGTAATCTTTTGTTCTGCGTAGTCAATATGCCAAGCGAGCATATCATTAGGTCTCTGGTGTATGGCTCAGGATATCCCCACCCGGCGGTTCTGGGCAAATTTCGATAAGCACCATGGTTGTTATGGAGTAGTACCTGCAGAGCTGCCTGCTTAGTCTTGCTGACCAACGCTTGTTGTTGTTCGTCCATATTATGATATACCTAAACGCTTTGAAATAATTTTGACAAATCTCTTAGCTATCACTCGATAGTCAAAGTGCTCGACAACACGTTTCCTTCCTTCCTTTCCCATTTTTTCTCTTAAGCCGGCATCCTGCATCAAATCCATAAGATAATTAGCTATGTCATTAACACTTGCCCGGTAATCTACTATCCTTGCTTTTTTGAATACATGCTTGTGAACTTCTTCATAGCCGGATTCATCTCCAAGCATTGCTTCCCGAAGTCGAATCTCCTGGGCTACGCCCGCAAGAAAAGCGGTTTTGCCGTGTACCAAAGTATCCAGCATCCCCATTGCTTTTATTCCTATTACCGGCTTTTCGCATGCATTGGCCTCGATTTGAATCATCCCGAAACCTTCCAGGCGTGATGGCGCCGCATAAATATCACACGCAGCCAAGAGATAAGGCATAAAGTTTCTCGATACCCTGCTTGCGGTGTAAACGACATTTTTGTCTATTCCCAAATGTGTGGCGAGCTGTAAGTCCGCCAGATTTTGCTGTTCTGTTCGAGGCTGAGGCCAGACCTTGCAGACATATTTCCAATCCGGTGCCTTTTGGTCATTTATCGCCAGGGCTTGCATAACCTCCTGAGCACCCTTGGAGGCGGCGTCTCCTCCGATAGTCATAATCATTATCTGGTCATTGGCAATTCCCAAGGCTTCACGAACTGCGACTACTTTAGGGTCGCTTTTCACACGAGGAATAAAAGAGTCTGTATCGCACCCAACGGGCAAAACTTCAATGTTCTTCCCGTTGAGACCGTCCCGCATATAAACCTTTTTTACCCAGTTAGATGTCACAAGTATTAACGGTAAACCCTCGAGAATCTCACGATAGTTTGCCATATAACCATCAGCTACAAGCCATGGCACCGCTGTGATTCCATATCTTTGGGGATGGAGAACCAAATGAGGTGTATGTCCCCAGTAGCCGACGCCTATAACAACATCAGGCGCAAACCATCTATAATACCATTCTTTTTCCTGGGCCGACTCAAAGTTTACAGAGTGTACGTCAATTCCCATCTCCTCCAGTCCTTTGTGCAGCAAATTCCCCTGAGTTGCGAGGCCTGCAGGTGAGGGTGGGTAATCATAAAGCAGTAAAACTTTCATTTTCCAGCTCCTTTCTCCATATTTAACAGGCGGCTTTAAGGCGCCAGAACGCTTCTTCTTTCGGCGTTGTCTTAGCCTCAAAGCTCTCTTGGCTAAAGCCGTAAATCCTGGTTATAATATCATACTTTTCCCGCCAAATCTCATCATTTAGGCCAACCAATAAGTCAGCATTTTTAATTGCACGGGGAAGATATTTGCGATTGCCATCTTCATAAGCAAATGTCCATAGTTCGTCGGCAAACAACCTATCGCTGTTCCATAATTCCAAGACCGCCTTGGCTGTCTCTTCGTGTCTTAGATGTCTGGTATACTCGCCGGACGTACTGTGTGTTATAACGAGATCGAACCTCTTCGAAGGCAGTAACTCTATTATCGTTTTTTGCATCTCGCCATTATCCAACGGCGTTTGCTCAGGGCCGTCGTCAAGGTCAGCCATAAAACCCACGGCATTTAGCCTTTCAAGGGCTTTGAAAAACTTAGGAGCACGATCCGGGTCACTTTTTCTACAGAGTGTTACGACGGTCCAATCAACCTCGGGATACATCAGCATCAAACCGCCGGCCCATAAAGTTTCATCATCGGGATGTGCTACGATTACAGCACATTTGTTGTTCTCTTTTATAAAATCTAAACCCCTGGAATCTGCCATTCTTTCTTAGCCTTAGACTATCTCTTTCATAGCGGAGGACATCTGAGAACAAAATCGACCAATTCATTAAAATCGGCTGTTGCAACGCAAATACGTGAATCAGCGGCACCATAATAAATAAAAACCGTGTCCTTCTTTTTTATCCATCCGCATGGGAAAACAACATCATCGACATCACCTTCACGCTCATAATGAGCTTTGGGCCCGAAAATCCATTCGTCTGTACGCCTGAGAACTTTCGTGGGATTTTCTAAATCCAGCAGTGCAAGCCCCAATCGATAAATTGAGCCGGAAGCAGTTGTTCTCACGCCGTGATACAGAATCAGCCAGCCCTCTTCCGTCTGCATAGGCGGTGCACATAAACCAATTTTATTCGCATCCCACCATCCCCCCTCTCTGGCTTGTATTATCTCCTGATGCTCACCCCAGTGTTTAAGGTTCGGCGAAAAGGATATCCATATATGAGCACCAAGCAGAGCAGACTTAGGTACCGGTCGATGCAGCATTGCCCAAAGGCCTTTAAACTTAACGGGAAAAAGTGCGGCATCTTTGTCCTCAGGTGGCATTACCGGCCCCATACGATTAAATGATTTGAAATCACTGGTCATCGCAAGCGATACAAGAGGTCCCACTTTTGAATAGGCGGTATAACAGATAGCCCACTTATTCATCCCTTCTATCCAGGTTATCCGCGGGTCTTCTATACCCCAAAGCTCCTCAGGATGTTTCTCAGGTTCCGGCTTTAAGGTCGGCACCTTGTCTATTTGCCAGTTATTAATTCCATCATCACTCATTGCCACGGTCAAATGTGACATGCCTCTAAAATCTTCAACACGCGCAAGTAATAATATTTTGCCGCCTACTTCTGCCGCAGCCGCATTAAAGACAGAATTTGCTTTGTACGGCCAGTCATCAACGGAAAGGATAGGATTACCGGGATGTCGTTGGAAAAGCTCATAACTTGAGTTCTGTTTCATAATGGTTCCTCCCTATAGCTTGAGTCTATATTTGCCCGTTCCAAAAGCCCTAATCGGACGAGAAATATCTTCGTAATTAAGAGCCCTTTTGGTATTTAGACGGCTTTTCCCTATTAAACATCATACCTCTGCCCGTAATTATACCTTTTTCCTCTCTAATAAATTCGATATGCTGTAGCAAAGCCCAGGCAGTATTTTGCCATCTCATCTGATAACCTCTCTGATGGGCCTGTTTCTCCATATGGATGCGTTTTTCCGGTTTGAATACAAGATAATCGATAGCTTTAGCAATTTGTTCTATTGAATCCTCACCGGGATCTATTAAAATCCCTCTTGCATGTCTACCAATTATGACGCCATTTTGGCAGCGTTTGTTTGAATTGATCAGCTCAAGTGCGTATCTAAACTTTGTTATTATTGCCGCTCTGCCAGCCCCAATGGTATCAGCCAATATACCACTGGATATTTGCTGCATGTTGAGATACGGCAGAAGCATTACATTTGTTGCCCCGTATAGCTTAAGCAATGTGCCTTCATCCATAAATGTGTCCAAGAAAACTACATCGTACTTTTTGAAATCAAGGCTACCCAGCTCTTTGACCTTGCACCACTTTATATTGGCCTCATCGAGTGCCTTACTTAAAATCTCTTGATATTCGCGGTATTCATTACCACCTTCAGCTTTTATAAAGTCAGGATGACATTGACCAGCTATTAGATATAATATGTTCTCTCTCTGCCGTTCGGTAAGTGATTCTTCTAAAAACTTACCAAACCCACGGATGCCATATTGAATTCCCTTATCCAGTGATAATAAACCAAGCGTAGTTACCAGAAAGCAATTTTTCAGGCCGAACTGCTCTTTAATAGCCAACCGATCATACTGAGAAGGATGCTGCATTCTGATGCCGTGATCAATGTGCTTAAGCCTAAAATGTTCGATGCCATACGTCTTTGATTTAAGTATATTAATTGCACTTTCAGTTGTAACAATAAGACCTTCACTATGTTTGGCCAGTTCCTGTAAAACCCTCTTTTGATGAGGGTCAGGCTCCTCAAGAACTGTATGTAAATAGACTAAGACTGTAAGTCCTTTATCTATGAATGCATTAGCCATTTCGATAAAATTGGTCCCATCACCATCATTGCCGTTCTCATCCGGATCTAAGCCGTATTCATGTTGCAGCAGTACAACGGTGGGGTTAGTGCTTTCGTGAGCGCGGGCAATTATGTGCTTTATACCTTCCTTCCAGGATTGAGGATTATACTGGTCTATTACAAGATCAACGGGAATATTATAAGGCAAATTATCTTTATCGATTGTGGAGACCCTGATGCTACCAACCTCACCTGTGAAATGTTCTAAGGCATTGGCCAGATCCCGTGAGAAAGTACCTATTCCACATCTCCGTGGAGGATATGTACTTACTATGCGTATGTTGTAAGGCATACAGCAAAACCCTCTGTACAAAATAATGGCTTCTTAAACTCTATCTTTACCAATACAGGGTATAGCGATTGACATGAATAATCAAGAACTCATCCAATCTCGGGATGCATCAGCATCAAACCACCGGCCCATAAGGTTTCATCATCGGGATGTGCTACGATTACAGCGCATTTGTTGTTCTCTATTAAAAAATCTAAACCCTTGGAATCCGTCATTTTTTCATGCCCTAATCTGTATCATCACAGGACATACAAAAACGAAAATCAACCGACTCATTATTATCGGCTGTTGCAAGGCAAAGACGTGAACCCTCGGCATTATAATATACAAAAACTTTATTTTTTCCACCCAGCTGCCGATAAAAGAGCCTCGATGTTTTCTGTCGAGACATCGGGAGGCATTCCGCCGCCACAGGACAGGATAATCCGACTCTTGTCGCTTACTGATTCGAGTGCAGCTTTGACGCTGTTGCGCACGTCTTCGGGCGTACCTGCTGCAAGGACATTGCGTGTTGGGATGTTTCCGAGTAAAGTAAGTCCCGATTTATCGGGATTCGTAAGCTCCTTCATTTGAGCGAGGTTGTGCTGGAAACTGAAATTGAAGAGATTCACGCCGATTTGAGGAAGATACGGTGCGCATATCAGCCCGGGGGCGTCATTGTGGAAGAATTTCACCGTAACATCAAGCGATTGGAAAATGCGCCTTAGATATGGCAGCGCTGCTTCTTTGAAATCTTCCTCACCCAAGAAGCCTACAATGTCATCGAGGATGAATATGCCATCAATGGAGGCAAAGGTCCCGGCCTGAAGTTCAAGCCAATCGATAATGAAGTCCGTTACAATCTCGAGCAACCTGTGTGTCTCGTCCGGATTTGTTCGGATGGCCATAAGGAATTCTGTGCTGCCAGCCAGGAATGAAGCCACGTTCAACGGCCCGCGTGAGATCGCGAACTTAATAGCATGCCCCGCCTGCTCGATTTTGCCCTGGTAATGTTTTAAGCGATTGAGGACTAACGGCAGCAGGCCGTCCGTTTTGGTGTTCGGCTTACTGAGCGAATGGATATCCTGAATATCAGTGATAATTTTATGCGCATAGGGCAGCTCGTTTTCCTGCCAGGAACATTTCGAGCCGAAAGCGGACGGCTCGGTACACATGCCAAACTCGGCCCAGAATCCAGGCAAAAACATAATGTCAGGGAACTTTCTGACGGCCTTGAGGTTGGCCTCGAACCACATCTGTTCGCTGGAGAAATAATCGATGGTGGAAATCCCCGCCCAGCCCGGAAGCCAGGGACTGTCGATGACGAACCCTACCGGCACCGGCTCAAACACTTCGCCGTTCAGCACAGCCATCAGTTTTTCCCATTGCTTGGATGTCATGCTGTCTTGGGCTTTTGACGGACGAAATGCACGACGATGCAGAGAACGATAAAGCCGACGAGCAGTCCGATTCCTTTCCACTGCAACTTCGACCAAAGGCTCCAGACGCTTCCGAATGATGCGGCACCGGCTGCCAGCGCCATAAGGACATTCCAGAGGATACGTTTAATCCCGATAG
>CAZLIO010000170.1:0-7165 GCA_964559025.1 uncultured Pirellulales bacterium
GATAAAAATCATGGCTAAAATTGACGAAGTAATCGACACCCACGGCGGCTGGCCGATGAACCCTGGTGAGGACAGAGGACCCCCGACAGAAAAGCAGGTGAGCTAACATCGGGGATAAACTTCAGAACACTACTGTCCCGGCAGGGGCCAGTGTTCGGAGGGTGTCCGGGCAGACTTCATATATCTTTCAATCCTTGTGACGATTTCCGGGTGCCGGTCGGCTACATTGTGCAGCTCGGCGATATCGGTTTTCAGGTTGTAAAGCTCTATCGGGCCGTTGGGATTCTTAGCTACGTTCTGGCGGACGCCCTTCCAGTCGCCCATTCGGACAGCCTGCCTTTTGCCCTGCTCGTGAAACTCCCAGTAAAGAAACTCATGCTTTTTCTGGCTCCGGCCCTGGCCCAGCAGTGTTGGAACCATAGAGATACCGTCAATGCCCTTCGGGCTGTTTATACCCGCCAGCTCACAACAGGTCGGCAGGAAATCCCAGAACGCCGAGATATGGCCGTTAACCGAGCCGGCCTTTATTTTGCCGGGCCAGCGTGCAATCGTCGGAACACGAATGCCGCCTTCGTATAAGGCGCGCTTGTAGCCGCGTAAGGGGCCGGAACTGTTAAAGAAATCCGGGTCCGCCCCACCTTCTTTATGCGGGCCGTTGTCACTGGAGAAGAACACAAACGTATTTTCATCGAGGCCAAGGGCCTTGAGCTTAGCCATAAGTCTGCCGATGTCACGGTCCATTCGCGTTATCATCGCGGCGTGGCCTTTCTGTGGGTCGGGCCAATCCTTATCGGCGTATGGCTCGATCGAAGGCACTTCCATACCTTCCTTCCCGGCCTCGTTGTTCGCATGCGGAATCGTAAAAGTCAGATATAAGAAGAAAAGTTTGTTCTTGTGCTTCTCAACAAAACCCAAGGCCTCCTCGGCAAACAAATCGTGCGAATACTCGACACGCTTTGTTGCGACGCCGCCCGGAGAGCGGTCACTTCCGCCGATGATGTGATTGACCTCGTTTGCAAGCTCGACCTTCTGTTCGTTGCGCCACAGGTATTTGGGGTAATAGTTATGTGCGTGCCTTTGATTGAGATACCCAAACCAGTAGTCGAAGCCCTGCCTGTTGGGGATGCCTGTGCTGTCGGGCTCGCCCAAGCCCCACTTGCCGATGATACCGGTGGCATATCCGGCGTCCTTAAGCAGCTCGGCAACAGTAAGGTCCGCGGGCCGCAGCGGCACAAGGGCGTTGCCGCGAACAAGGCAATGACCTGTATGCATGCCGGTCATCAATGCGCATCGCGACGGCGCGCAGACCGTGCTGCCGGCGTAGTGGTCGGTAAAGCGCATTCCCTCTTCCGCCATCCGGTCTATGTTCGGCGTTTTGATTGTCTTTTGTCCGAAGCAGCCCAGGTCCCCGTAGCCCAAATCGTCGGCGAGGATGAAAATGATATTCGGACGTTTTCCTCCTGCCCCGGTTGTCCGGCCTACACTGGCACAGCTCGGCAACAGCGAAGGTACTCCCACTGAAGCGGCCACAAAGCCTGTCATCTTAAGAAACTCTCTCCTCGTTTGATTACCCATAATTGATCCCCTTGATTACTTATTCCGCCACAGGCGGATCTGCGATATTGATTATTTTTTATGCCCTGGGTGCAAAAGGCATACGTCATTTTAAGAAGGCCGACAGTTGGCCATAAGGGTAATAATAAATAATAAATTGTAAATAGTAAATAACAAATGTGTGTCAACGTCTGGGTGATGAGCGGTTATCAGAGTATCAGGTAATAATAAGGTAGTAGTTATCAGGATACCAGGTCATCAGGAAAAATGCGCAGCATAAATTTGTCTTTTCCCGATTCGCTTCCACTGTAAGGTGTCCTGTGGACTGTTATCCTTATACTCCGATATTCTACATCTCGGTTTCCTAAGGACTTGTAAATAAATTATCTTCCATTTTTGGCTGGCTGCGGCTGCGGCCGGCGGTGTCAGCAAAACTCGGACTACCAACCAGTAGGCCTGCATTTTGCTTCCTTGCCAGCCTTGTCCTCGCTGGAGCCAAAACGAAACCTAATTTCTTTACCAGTCCTAATAACCTGATAACCTTGTTGGGACTTATCCTCTCTATCGTAAAATAATTTTTATTGTTATCAGCCGAAGAAAGCCGAAGATACAGTTAGGCAGGCTAAATTTGAGCTGCTGGGAAAACTGTCTTTTTCTATAGTTTAGTTCGGTGGGCTAAAGCCCACCTTACGAAACTCCGAGCCATCCCCAAGCTCGTCCCGATTTTTCGGGACTTGCTTGAGGCTGCCACCCATCAAAGACGGTATAGTCGCGGAACTTATGAAATTCTGTACTATGTATAACGGAATCGAATGATTACTGCATCAAGTGACAATCCGGTCGCCGACTGCATCGCAATGGTCGTTGTTGTTTTGATGGCCATCGGTACGGTCTTTGTCTTCTCGGCCAGTGCCAATGTCGGTCAGGAGTTCGATTTACAGAGATTCTACGACTACCCCGGTCTGCGACAGCTTTTGTTTTTTCCGCTGGCCTGTTTAATTATGTACACCGTGGCTTCCTGCAATTATCGCAGACTCACCCTGGCCAACGGCTGGTTAAAATCACCAACCAGCTATTTGTTAGTCCTTAGTATAGTGCTGCTTATAGTCGTTTCATCACAGCGATTTTATCCGTTTTTACCGCGATTCGTTCCCAAGATAAATCAGCACTACCGCTGGCTAAAAATCCCTCTTGGGCCTATAGCGGTAAGCTTTCAGCCCTCCGAGCTGGCAAAATGGATGATTGTCTTCTTCCTGGCTGCCGTATGCGATAAGTTCGGTGATGAAATCAAGCTATACTGGAAAAAGTTTATCCCCATCTGCTCGGTCGTCGGCCTGGTAGTTATACTTATAATCGTCGAAGATTTCGGTACGGCAGCGCTTATATCGCTTCTGGCTTTTCTGATACTAATCATCGCCGGCGTAAGATTGCTGCACATCATACCCCCCCTGGTGCTCGCAGCTCTGGCCTTTTACATAGCGATAAAACAATCTCCCGCCCGAATGCAGCGGATTATCGCTTTCCTGAACCCCGACAAATGGGCGGATTCGATTAATTATCAGCCGAGCCAGTCGCTGATTGCACTTGGTTCCGGCGGACTGTGGGGAAAAGGATTAGGTATGGGAATATCCAAATACGGACATCTGCCGGAAGATACGACCGATTTTATTTTTGCAATTATCGGCGAAGAGCTGGGCTTCGTTGGAAACGCAGCGGTCATTGGATTGTTTATCGTGTTCGTCTGGCTGGGGATTTTAGTGGTCGTGCGGTGCAGAGACCGCTTCGGCCAACTGCTGGCCGGCGGCATTGTTCTGACAATCGCTATTCAGGCGGCACTTAATATCGGGGTGGTAACGGTTGTTCTGCCGACAAAGGGCCTGCCACTGCCGTTCGTAAGTGCCGGTGGAACGAGTATGCTGCTCTCATCCGCCGCGGTCGGTGTGCTGCTGAATATTGCCAGACAAGTACAAATCCGAAATTCTAATACCGAAATCCGAAACAATACCAAAATTCAAATGTCCAAATGACCAAAATGTTTTGAATACCTGTTTTCGCAGGCACAAGTTTTGGATTTTCGTCATTTAAACTTGTTTCGCATTTCAAATTTAGTGTTTCGTGCTTTCTTTTGCTTGTGGCTTTGCGGTCGCCACGGCGCCCAGTTAGGGACAGAGAGGCTATTATGAAAAGTTCCGACCCCCGGCAGGGAAAACAGACAATCAAGTCGGAGCGGCCGTGGGGTGATGTTTATATGGTGGTGCGCAACCAGGAGTGCTCGGTTGACCTGACCTTCGTTCGACCGGGCGAACGTGCCAGCTTGCATTCGCACCAAATCCGATATGAGCTTTTCCATTTCCTTGATGACGGCGCCTATCTGGAACTGGATGGGCAAATCCATCATCCCAATACGCACGATGAGTTCCTCATTCGCCCCGGCGTCAAGCACAGGTTTTGGGCTGAGGACAAGCCCTTCCGTATGCTCGTGGTGTCCTTCGGCCAATGGAAGGCCGAAGACCAGTACCGCTATGAGGACGACTACGGGAGAAAAGGTAAAGAGCTGAGCCTGTAACGGCCCGGCGCTATGAAGACTTAGAGATAACTTCTATATTAGCTTCCACTTAGAAGGTCCGCCTTGAGTGCCTTTACCGCTCTGTCACAATGGTATTCGAAGTTGTCTCGTGCCTGGGTTATAACCGAGCCCACGATGGCTCCTGTTTCGCTGTCAACTACCCGAACGCGCAGCTTCTTTCTGCCGGCACCAAAAGTTCCGTCATAGTAGGTACACATGATAAGGGCTTCAATGCCGAGAATCTGCTTTACCTTGGCCCGGGTTCTGTCATCTAATCTTCCTTGCAGCAAATCCTGCTCACTGATTATCTCCTGCAATCGGCTCCTTTCAACAAAGGTAATGATTTGTCCGGGAAAGGCCTTGGTGTAGGAAGCCATGAATATCTGTTCCTGTTCAGGTGTGAGACCAAGTACTGCCAGCCTTCCACAGTTAATGAGCTCGGGTTTGGTGAATAACGCCTGCGTTTTCCGAGCGCACCCCGTTGAAAAGGACAAGCCTAATACCATAAAAAACGCGGAAATACTACAAAAAGCACTGATTCGTATTCTCATTTTGTCGCTCCCTAACAGCGTTTTAGAAAAATCATCTCCCAACAAGGCCGTAATAGAATAAACCACTATCACTACTTTGGCAAGGACCATTTCGTATCTCCGCAGGCGTTCGGGTATAACAAGACCTTGTTTGGAGACGGAACAGGAGACAAGAAGGGCAGAGGGCTGACGGCAATTTTTCACTTGTCCGTCGCGGACTCTTCCCATAATCGGCGATACTCGGGTGGGAGTGTGCGGCCGCTGCCGGTCATATCTCCAACGCCGCTGCCGCCGAGCTTTTTGACATCCTTAGACCACTGGTAAATAGTAGCATAGTTGAAGATGTCGTTTACCTTCGAGACCGTGATGGTAACTTTAGGTCCACCGAACTGGAATGTCCCGAACATTTGACCGAGCGGCAGGTGTTGCCGGGCGAGAGCGCACTTTCGCTCATCCAGGAGACCATCAAGGTCTTTCCATAATTGCTCCAAAAAGCTCTCCGCCTGCTCACGGAAAGGCGAGATAATCACTTCGAGGCCGTTCTCGTTGCGGCTTTGCTCTGTGTTCTGCTTTTCCAGTTCTATGTACTGCCGGTAGGCCCTGCGGAGGATTTTGTGCACCTCCGCCACTTCCGACGGCTCAAGCTCTAAGGTCCGGATGCACCCATCGCCCAGTGTCGGGCCTTCTGGTCCGAATGTCAGGTCTTCTGGTGTGCCGTATGGCAAGTCCAATTGGCTTGCCTGTTCAGAACTCGAATAGGATTCGACGAAAGTTCGTGGGCTTTGACGGGTCGAGGTCGAGCGGACCATGACAGGCCAGCCGAATATCATCAACAATGTGAAAGCCCATGCCAATAGAAAGACTGCAACTATCAGGACGATAGCGAGCACGAGTTTGCCTCGCCCATGCTCTGTCTGAACGGCCCGTTCTTTCTTTCTTCTGGCAGAAGCGTCCGCAAACAGTCTTGCCGTCTCATCGTTTAGCAAAACCCAAAGCGCATATATACCGATGGCTGTTCCAATCGGTATGTTAATAAGATCGAGAATTGCAAGTACGATGGCGAGAATTCTGGCCCAGCTTTTTCGTTTTAATAGTCCTATGCCCGCGATGACTTCCGGCACGGACGTCAAGAAAAAGAATAGGGCTACCGCAGGGCCTACAATTCGAGTAATCCTCATTGCCATTATATCGCCCGATATAAGGCCGCCACCACTAATTGCCACGAGGCCCATAAGGCCGATGGAAATTCCCAGCCCCCCAAAAACTATGCCGAGTACCGCAACCAACGTGACATGTTTTTCCATTCGACTGACCTGGGTGACATCGGCGGCGACAACCGGACGGACAGGCTCTGGGCCGGAAGAAATCACCTCGACATCGGTTTTTACCTCGCTGGCGTGCTGGTAACGGCGTTCGGGCTCTTTCTCCAGAGAATGCAAGACCACTTTGTCCAGGCGAACGTCCACCTGCACTTTTTGTGACGGTGGGGCGAATCGACCCAGAGGCAGCTCGCCCGTGAGCATCTCGTAGAAGACCACACCCAATGAATAGATATCCGCACGGTGGTCCACCTGTCCGGGATGCTCTATTTGTTCCGGGGCCATATAATGCGGTGTGCCCATTCTCTGCCCGGCTTGCGTCAGGGTATATACAGTCGCCGGTCTATCCAAGAGCTTGGCAAGGCCAAAGTCGGCAATTTTCACCCGTCCTTTCTTGTCTAATAAAATATTTTCCGGCTTGATATCCCGGTGCACAATACCCTCTTCATGTGCGAACTGCAGGGCCTCACAGACCTGGGGGACAATAGCTAATGCTTCGGCCGCTGAAAGCTCGCCGGCCTGAATCACATGGCGCAAATCCGTTCCATCTATAAACTCCATAATGAAATAGTAAAGACCGGCCTCGGTATGACCAAAGTCGTGCACCATAACGATATGGGGATGGCTGAGTCTGGCCAGAGAACGCGCTTCACGAGTGAAACGCTGGGCAAAGGCCTCCGTCTGAGCAACCTGTGGTGGGAGGATTTTCAGGGCAACGAGACGGTCGAGCTGCTTTTGGCGGGCCTTGTACACCGCTCCCATACCGCCCTGGCCTAATAATTCCAGTATTTCCAGTTGCGGAAACTGCTTGGCCAATTCCGCCGGCTCAGGCGGCACAAAGCCCGCCGGCGGTGCAGCACTCGTCGGAACATCACTCGTGGGTTCCGAGGCGCCCGCCTTGTCGGGCTCGGCGCCGGTCGGCAGGCCGAGCTTCATAAGGCACTGCGGGCACAGCCCCTGCGGGGCATCAGCGGGCAGCTTGGACCCACACTGCGGACAATGATTTTCTTCAGCCATAATAACATCTCCTTTCACGAAACCGGCCGCTTCTACCTATTACTTACGCAAACCGGCGGAAAGGTTACACGATATCGAATATTTTTTCCAGCCCCGTACCCCCGTGCTTTCTTGCGAAAGCAAGAACGGGGGCCATCGACAATAGTACCATCTCCACAATCGGCGCCCAGCCGCAGACC
>CAZLIO010000171.1:0-7142 GCA_964559025.1 uncultured Pirellulales bacterium
CGTCTTCGGCTATTGCCACCAGCAGGGACAAGCCGGATGAAGAATATTGTTCTAAAATCCTTGAGGTCTTTAAAAAGCGCAATATCAGATACTTTTTCTACATTGGCGGCAACGACTCAGCCAATACCGCTCATATCCTCAACACCGTGGCCGACAAGGAGAACTTTGACATTCGGGCATTTCACATCCCCAAAACCGTCGATAACGACCTGCTGGTTACCGACCATTGTCCCGGCTATGGAACCGCCGCAAAGTTCGAGGCCTGTGCCCTGATGGGAGACGATCTGGACAACCGGGCGCTGCCGGGCGTGAAAATCGATGTGATTATGGGCAGACACGCCGGTTTTCTGACTGCTGCCACCGTACTGGGCAAACAAAGGGATGACGATGGCCCTCATCTGGTCTATGTTCCCGAAAGGCCCGTTTCGATGGACAAATTTCTCAGCGACGTGGAAGCTGTCATTAAGAAACTCGGCCGTTGTGTCGTTACGGCCAGTGAGGGGATATGCGATGCCGACGGTGTTACCTGGGCGAAGAAACTTGCCGAGCAGGCGGAAACCGATGCACACGGAAATATACAACTGTCCGGCACGGGCGCTCTTGCTGACTTTTTAGCAGGACAGGTCAAGAGCAAGCTAAAAGTCAAGCGTGTCCGGGCCGATACGTTCGGCTACCTGCAGAGAAGCTTCCCCGGCATTCAGTCTCCTGTTGATGTTAATGAGGCCCGATGGTGCGGGCGTCATGCAGTCCAGTACGCTATGACTGAAGATAGCGGCTCAGTGGCAATAAAACGTCTCGGCAGCGGTGCCGATTATAAAATCGAATTATTCCGTACCGAGCTTAGCAGCGTGGCCGAGAAAACAAAACCTATGCCCGACGAATTCATAAATGCCGAAGGCAATGGCGTGACCGACGCCTTTATCGAATACGCGATGCCGCTGATAGGCGACTTACCAAAGACCGAATATCTCGGCGGTTACCCCCGGGTATAGCTTTTGTGAATCATATCTTGATAGTATAGGAATTTGTAATAATAGCGAAAATAGGTAATGTGGCTAAAAAAGTTCCACCGAAGGCGGTTAATTAACAAGGCCGGGTCTTATTTGTTTTGTGGGCGAATCTCTGTAAACCGCTTCCACTTTGATTCGAGAGCTTCTTTAGGCTTCATATCCTTGTGAACGTATAGCCCGTATCGAAGGAGCAAAGGTTTATTGGGCAGAATCTTCCTTGGTCCATCGAATGTTAGAGAAGCACCCATCCAGCCGTCATTTCGGACATGAAAATAGGTGGGAAAGTTCGGGTTGTCCGGATGGTCGAATATCGTAATGCCTTCCAGATTTTTATTTGTAACAGCTCCGGAATAGTCAACCCATCTGGCTCGTTTCCAGAAAATCTCTTTTTCGTTGACCGCTCCTTCGGAGTTGCGAATTCTCCCGCCGCCGTCATTGACGCCGATGGTCTTGGCCATTCGCACACCAATCATCCCAAAAGGAGTTTTTCCGAGTGTAACCGTTGAATCTTTAGCCTTGAATTCCATATCGATTATCAGCAGCCATTCAAAGTTTCCCAGCAGCAGCACCGTTACCCGCCGTGTTTCTAAAAGCAGGACTTTGCCTACGTTGGTTACCCATTCATTTTCTGTGACTATGGTCGAACGTTCACCGGCGTCTTCGAATTTAACGATGCGTTTATGCCGAATTTTCCCGCCCCCACGGTTGCTCCAGAAGCTTATTCCATCGACATCATTGTGAGAAATCCAGACCGAATTATGATGACTATGCGATTCCGGGTCCTGCGGGTGTCCCATACGTGTAAGGGACCGCCCTGATTGGCCGATTATAGGAAATAGAAAAGGCCGATGAAGACCGGGGCCGAAGTGGTATCGGGTAAGCTCTACACCGTCGCGCTGAAATGAAGCCTGGTGGTAAGGCATTGGTATGACCTGCATGCGCGGAACCGGTTTTGGTTTCGGCAGCGCCTCTTGCGCCCGCGTATTTGTACCCATAAGAAACGCTAAAAAAACAAGAACGAGAGCTTTTGTAACAGACATAACGTTAGACATGGTCGAGTCCTTTCGCTTTTATTGAGCGGCCCGAACAAATGATTATCTCGTCCGGTTAATCAAACGTTGATTTGGCAAATGTATTAGGGTCGAACCCTGCAACATCTTATATCTTTACACTTAAGTCGAAAAGATAAGCCGTACGATAAATATTCCGCCGGGCTGGAGCTCGGCGGTGGCGTGACCGCCTAATGCTCTTATTAGCCTTTGAACCAGAGCCAGGCCCAAACCGCAGTGCGTGCCTGTGTCTGAGCGTGATAAGTCACCCCGCCAGAAACAGTCGAATATTTGTGAGACCTGCTCGCTGGTCAGTTGGCAGCCGGTATTAGAGACGGCGACTTCCACAGAATCGTCTATTCGGCGAGCTGTTGTCCGGATTTGACCACCTTCATCGGCGTATTCTACAGCGTTGTCCAGAATGTTCGAAAGAACGATGGAGAGGTTCTGGCGGTCTGCTTCACAGGTAATTTCGGGTTCGATGTTATTATCGAATGATATTTTGCGTTCGAGCGTCCTGTCAGAAAACGGCCGCCAACAGGAATTTACAAGTTCGGCGAGTTTAATCTGTTCGGTGTTGAAGCTAATTTGTTTTGTGTCCAGCCGGGCAAGCATCATCAGATTATTAACCATTGTCTGCATGTTTTCAACGATGGCGTGACAATCAGAAAGCACTTTTTTGTACTCGTCATTGTCACGGGCGCGGATCAGTGTTACCTCAATCGTGGAACGTAATCCAGCCAGGGGTGTTCGTAATTCGTGGGCGACATCGGCGTTGAATTGACGTTCTCTATTGAAAGAGGACTGGAGCCTGGATAATAACTCATTGAGACGGTTCTTGATTTGAACTACTTCTGCAGGGACATGCTCGGCGGTGATTCGAGCTGTAAGGTTGTCTTCTCTGATGGTCGCGATCTCGGCGGCGATAGAATTCAAGGGTCGAAGGCCCTGCCGGACTATGATATCGGCAATAAGAAAAGACAAGGCGATCACCGCGGCTGACGCGATCAAGAGAAGCCAGCGCAAGAACCGCAATTGGCCCTGCAAATCGCTGGCATCACGAGCAACTACCAGGGTAAGTGCTTGTACATTCGTCGGCGACCGGTAATTCTTATCTTCACTGTCTGCGATCCTTGGCATAAACTTCAGGCCTGCTGTTCGTTGAGGCTGGCCGTTTTTGTCTCGTGAGGTCCCAAAAACAAGTGTATTAAGGGAGCTCTCAATGCGTGAAAGGTCTTCTGTGCCCAGCAGGGGAGACTTTGCTGCCACTGTGTTATCAGGTCCCCAGAACTGGTAGTGAGTGGGATGCTCTGCGTTTTGAAATTCCGGCATTTGCTGTACCTCGAACTCAAGCTCGATTTTGTCATTATCGAACTCGGCCGAGGCTGCCAGCATACGGGCGACCGATGCCAGTGATGTATCGAACTGTTTTACCAGTGCGTTGCGAATGACCCCGTATATAAGCAGGCTGAAGACTGTCAGCAGCAGTATCATCCCGGCAATTATGCCGGTGAGCAAACGAGCTTTAAGTGAAAAGGTCACGATTGTGCTCCCAAAATGTAACCGCGGCCCCGGACAGTGTGAATCAAAGGAGGTTTGCCTGGCTGTTCAATTTTTTTTCGCAGATAACCAATGTACACGTCCACTACATTACTGGATGCAGATGAGTTGAACTCGTAGACGTGCTCCCATATATCGGTACGGGATACAGTCTCCCCGGCCCGCATCGCCAAATATTCAAGAAGAACATATTCTCTGGGTGTGAGCTGAATTTCCTCTCTACCTCGCCAGACTCTCTGCGAGGTGAGGTCGATCAGCAGGTCCTTGACGCTGATGCGAGGATTCTTCTGGCTGTAGCTGCGACGGAGTAATGCTCGAACGCGCGCCAGCAGCTCTTCAAAGGCAAACGGCTTGACGAAATAATCATCGGCGCCGTGGTCCAGGCCGGTTACGCGGTCTTGTAATGTGTCTTTGGCCGTCAGAATCAGGACATGGGATTTTCGGCCTTGAGCTCTAATCTTTTTAAGGATTTCGAGGCCATCCATACAGGGCAGCATAAGGTCAAGGATTATAACATCGTACTCATTGCCCGTTGCATACCACAGACCCTCTCTGCCGTCGCGCGTGGTATCTACAGCAAAGCCGGCTTCTCGCAGTCCCTTTGTAAGGGATTGCTGTAAAGGTCGATAGTCTTCTATAAGCAATAAACGCATCTCAAGCCTGCGATGAGAAAAAGCACCGCCGAGCAATGACAGTTTATAACTCAGTGGCGCTCATTTTAGCTCCGAAAACTTTGTCTGTCACTATTTTCGTGTCTTTCCATCATCGTCTTCGCTATCCTCACCACCCTCGTTCGCATCTAAAAAACAACTGCATCGGCAGGAATTTCTTTTTTGCTTACTTTAACCCTTAATTGGTTGGAGGCTTTCGTGCGCCTGAGGAGTGACCTTACCGCATTGGCACAATACGCACGATTACCACCATAAGAACTGCCAACGCAAGCAGAATAATCAGTATCCAACGTTTACAGTGGTCAGGCTGTCTCGCTCACATCATCTTCGTCTTCGTTTTCTACTTCCTTGTTGAGAAGTTTGTGGCAGCAAAGCTACTTGTTCACAAATCCATACTTCACCAGAAGCAGGTCTTCGTCCTGGACTAGGCCGATTCCGGGTGCATGTATCTTGAACTCTTTTTCCTTATCCAGCGGATTCTCCTCTTGGACTTTGAGGCAACCTTTGAATTCACCGGCCGGGGTCTTAAGAGTCGCACTTACGTCAACTATCCTGGCTCTGTCCATGGCCACCTTCGGAGCCACTTCCTGATAATACCCCGCACCGAGCAAGGGTTCACCCGGCATCATCATGCCGGCCCGCGCGTTGTTCTTACCATGTATCCAGGCACCTTCGTGGGCGACTATCTTGCCTTCCTTATATATATCCACTTCCTCACCGAAATAGAAGACGCTTTTCGTCTGCTTGCATATGGCGAAGAAGTTTCTCGATATTTCGATTAGCTCTCCGTCTTCGGTTTCTCTTTCCTCCATGACCCTCGTCTCAACACTTCCGATTTTCTTTGTTTCATCAAGCACATTGATTACGAGCTGTACCGTGTGTTCTCCTTCTTTTCCCTCAAGGACGAGCTGATAGCCCGGTTCCAGGATGAAGTACTTGTTCCTTCCCCTGGAGGCGAGGTCACGGTTCTCAAGGTCAAAAAAGTCCTGGAATCTATTGGTTTTTTTGCCTGTTTCCTCTACTTCCTCGTCTTCTTTGGCCTTGAGGCCTTCAAATGTCTTCCGCAGCACCTTGCCTTCCGAGGAAAACAGGACGTCAAATTCCTCACCACCCACGACCATTTCTATCTCGTAGAGCTTCTTTCGCCCTTCCGTAAACTCCCCGATGTCAACCAGCTTGCCATCACCGACTTCCTTCAGTATGGCAGCCTTGACTTTCGCGGGCACCTGGTCGATGGTGACCTTCTTCTCTCCCTCTTGTGCTAAAACAGGGACAAGAGAGACTGTGAGTATTAGCACGCTCAACGCCACAAAAGCCGGTCTACCTAACACTCGCGTCATCGCAAACCTCTTTTCGACCGATTTCCACACTTTCGCACTCATTTCTTTTCTCCTTATTCAAAAAGAATTGCCACGATTTTGCAGCCTACCACCGTGGTTAGGCTGGCCGACAATTATCAGCTTTATTGACCAAAATATTAACAACGCAAAGATGAGAGAATTGTGAGAAAACAAATTTTTTTAGAATTTTTTTCGATGTCCTAATTTCTTTCTTCACTCGACTTAGCGCTTCTGATATTGTATTCTTTAGTGGAAAATGGATTTTTCAAGGTTTTTCAGTAAGAAAGAATTGAGTTGATTAAAACCGGATAAAAGGGCTGCGATTCTCCTGAAAATCTATCTTTCTTTGCTTAATCAAATAATGCTTCTACAAATGTGTTAGGGTCGAATTCTGCGATGTCTTCCGGCTTTTCGCCCAGGCCAACGAATTTCACCGGTATATCGAGCTGGTCTTTAATAGCGATAACGATTCCACCCCGTGCGGTGCCATCAAGCTTTGCTAAGAATATCCCTGTAACGTTAATCGCTTCGGTGAACAACTTTGCCTGAGCAATTGCGTTTTGCCCGGTAGTGGCATCGAGAACCAGCAGCACTTCGTTTGGGGCGCCGGGTATTTTGCGGGCAACGACGTCACGAATTTTTGTCAGCTGCTTCATCAAGTCTTTTTTTGTGTGTAATCGCCCGGCAGTGTCGAGAATCAGGATATCTGTATCTCTTGCCAGAGCGGCTTCGCAGGCATCGAATGCTACCGCCGCCGGGTCGCCGCCGGTTTGGTGCTTTACGATTTGCACGCCGATGCGCTCAGCCCAGATGGTCAATTGCTCTACAGCGGCGGCACGGAACGTATCGCACGCGGCGACAATGACCTTTTTGTTGTTTTGACTCAATATGTACCCAAGTTTGGCGATGCTTGTGGTTTTGCCGGTGCCGTTGACGCCGGCGATTAGGATAACGGTAGGGCCGGACTGGGCCAGATGCAGTTGTCTGTCGCGGTCCGGCCAATAGCTTTTAATGTGCTCTTTGAGAAACGGTACGATGTCGTCGGTCTTTGCGATTTGCCTGCTGCGATAGGCTTCTCGCAGCTCTGATACGAGCATATCCGTCGTTTCGACGCCGATATCGTCGCTTATCAGCGTTTCTTCCAGCTCGTCGAGCAGGCTTTCATCGATATTTCTGCCAAGACTCAGTACCGAGGAAAGTGAGCTGCTGATTTTATCACGCGTTTTGCCTAATCGGTCTTTGAAGTATCCTGCTGTTTTGGTAAAGATTCCCATATATGCCTAACCTCAATTTTGCATAACTCTATTACTTCTAACAGAATTGACGCAGCCCTGATAGTATCGGGATTTTTGAAAATTTCAAGTCCGGCTAAGATTTAATTTTCGGCCCGACTGAGCTTGCCGAAGTCCAGGACTTTCATTGGTCGCGAAAAAAGTTTGCAATTTTTCATTTTTTGCCTTGAGCCGGATAATTTTCTTTGACAAACGGAGGGATTCAAGTTAGGTTTCCCAC
>CAZLIO010000172.1:0-7129 GCA_964559025.1 uncultured Pirellulales bacterium
AGTCCTCATCCGGCGATGGATTCGACCAGCCTTGTTTTGTGCCGGTCTTTTCCACTACATAAATATCGGCGAAGTACGCATCCACCGGGTTGTAAGTTTTCATCACTGTGTTCGGGTTGATGTTGCAGATAGTCCGGTGGTTGTTCGCTGCGACTTCCAGCCAGTTATGGATGCCGCCTAAAACGATATCAGAGGCGAAGATGTCGGCGATAGTTCCGTCTTCAAAGACGATGTGCATCAAAGAAAAGTCATCGATATCGTGGTAGTCGCACCGGATATGGCCTTTGTCCTCGAAGTTTTCCAGCCGGGTCAGAGCGGCTGTGCGGGCGGATACCGCCTTCGGGCGAATCGGTTTGCCGTTGCGGGCATTTCCTTCCACGCGTTTTAGATAAAGCGCTGCCGTCAGCGGGTGACATCCCTTGCCTATCATAACGCCTCCGCCGGAGAACTTCCAATAGGCATACGTAGCGGCGTGGGAGCCGGAGTGTGCCTCTTCGCCGTGGAGCCAGAGTATCTGGGCGCCGGTTTTCTCTATAATTTCGCGTTCCTTTTGAATCGAGGGTGCATAAATCCAGTTCTCGGCGTAAAGTATCCGGCCTTTGCTTTTGGATTCTGCTTCGAGCATTCGCTCGATGCTCGCAATGGAGTGTTCAAGTGCATCCTGCTTAGGGAAGCTGTCGCCGTTGAAATCCTCAGAGCCGTCGCCGAAGTAGCCGGTGAGTGGTTTTTCCACGATTGCGAACTTGTCCCGCTCAAGGGCTGCTACTGCAATGGGTTCATGAGCGACCGGCGGAGTGCAGACGTGGATGACATCGGCCTTGTCGAGCAGCTCCTCCAGGCTCTTACAAAACCGAATCCCTCGCTTCCTGGCGTATGCCGAGCCTTGCTCGGTGTTGATGTCGAAGACACCTTCGACCTCTAAGTTTGTGCCGTGCACTTTCCTCATACATTCAAAATGAAATTTTGCGGCGAAGCCCGAACCAACGATGCCCGTACAAACAGTCTTCTTGTCCATCCAACTTCTCCTTTATTGCTATTGATAGTTCGTGTACCGTCTCAGCAGTATTTCTGCAGTCCATTTTGTTGCCCGTGCCACTACTTCCGGGCAGTCGCGATTTATCTTCTTCCTAACATCCCGACATAATACGCTTCCATACTCCTTTTCAAATTGTTTATACACCTGCCTAATCAGGGTATGAGATAACTTGGTGTTTCCAAATTTATTTGCGCCGCAGAGCCAGCCGATGACCATACCTAAACCGGTGAAGGCCCCGCAGTTTTGTATGTCGCTAGGTGTTGCTCCGCCGTCCAGACAACTGGCTGCTCTGAACAGGTCTTTGTCTTTGGGAATAAAGTCAATGGATTTTTGCAGCGCGGCAACAGTGCATCGGCAGCATCCTCCATGCTTTTTTTCCAACTTATGCCCCATCTTATACGCTTTCTCAATTATTTCTTGTCCCTTATCGCCGATATCAAATTGGGTATCTTCGTCCAACACCTTGAACTTAGGCCGATTTTTCTGCGCACCTCCAGCTTCTTGCGGCAGCAGAGCACCGATTGTGTATATTCCCACCGTCTGGATAAGTCCACGTCTGCCGTAAAATAGTCTTTTATTCAGGTGATTTTTGGTGCTTCGGTTCGTCTTCATTCTATAGCTTATCATAGTATCATCCCCTTTTCTGTTTTAGTATATTTTGTACCCGGGTCAGTTATCATGTTGGTGTTTGTGAATATCGCCTAATGACAGAGCACCGCGAGGTCCGATTCGGCTGCCGAAAATCTTTATACCGCCCAATCGGCCCCGGAATTGTCGGTCCTTGCCGTGCTGCTGTATGCTTTCGTTATAGTTGCCGATGGTAAGCGTGCCGCTACCTTTGCCCGTGGCGCCGCGGCTATAACTGGTCGTTCTGTCAAGCTGGGCGGGTGTATCGGCATCGCCGAAATACCAGCGGACATTATCCTTTGCCCGGGTTCCGTCGTAGGTTAGTGCGAAGAAAGTCCACCGACCGATGCGAAGTTTCTTTGGTGAGCTGTCGTTGCTGACGCGGTCGGGCCATTCGTTGACCGCAAGACGCAGCCGAGCATCCTGCAGACAGACCAGGTCAAATCCTGAGCGGTTATAGTTCAAATTGAACACGAGGGGGTTGCCGCCGCTTCCGGTCTTTAAGCTGGAGGGGTTTGCCCAGCCCAAAATTGTAAAAGACCGCAATCCTTCCAGTGCCTTGATAGGTTTGTCACCGACAGAAATCCACTTCCACGGCTCACTATCTCCGAAGTCATAAGACCCGTCTTTGGCCCGGATGATTTTGCCGTGGAGTTTCGTGCGAGGACTACCACCATCTTTAAATCCGACTCGCACAATAGGCGAGCCGGTCGCCCGGTCTGCAGCGATAGCCAGAGCAGTACTGGCAGAGAGTCCGTTGTCGTCAGTAACGGTCAGCATTGCTGTATATAGACCCGGCTTCTCGTAAACGTGGGCTGGATTTCTCTCGGATGAAGATGCTCCATCTCCGAATTCCCACCGACGCCGAAGTTTGGTCGGCGTTGAGAATTGCACTTTAAGGGGAGCTGTTCCTTCTGTTGGATTGGCAGATGCTTTTATGTCAGGTCTCATTTTCTCGCCGGGGGCGTAAACGGATAAACGCAGCAGGTAGTTGGCCCTGGGCGGTGTAAAGCTGAATCGACCAGGTTCGGCATTTCCCATCGGGGTGACGGTCATATTCCAGGTGTCGATGCCGTCAACCTTGTACGGTCTCGGGCCCGGAAGCTCTAAGGTCATCGCTGTCGGCGTGGTAAAGTATATGAAATAAAGCTCGCTGGCTTTCGAAAGTAGATAGCCGCCTGAAGGAAGCTCACGAGGTTCCATCTGGTCAAAGGGCGTCGGCTGCATTATCTTTTTCAGGAAAGTAATCCTGGCCGGGCTTTGTCCGTGCAGCACGCCACCTTTTGACCACCAGAGAATATCTTTGGGGTGCTTGTAGGTCTCGCCGTGTCCGACATAACAGCCTTCGATGGTTCCCAGCCAGAATCTGTGGGTCAATTCCCGGGCGGTAATTTTGCCCCAGCCCTGCGGGATGTTCCCTTCGTATTTGCATTCATCAAATACAATGGGTTTTTTGTATTTGTTTCGCCATTCTATGCCTCTTGCAAGGTCCGAGCTTTGGATGCTGGCGTGAGTAACCCAGGGCTTATTGTGGTCGTAAAAGCCGCGACAGTTATGGATACCACGAAGGCGCTGATATGGGTCGTACTTTTGAACGATTTGGAAGAAGCGGTCCCAGTCTGCCATAGTTTTTGACTTCATCAAATCGTACTCATTGGCGAAGGACCACCACACATTGCGATAGGCCGCCAGCCGAGCGACGATGTAGCGCAGGTAACGGTCGTCGGTCTCGGATTCCATATTAGCGAAGCCCCAGCGGTCGTATGGGTGAAAAAGAATAAGGTCGGCCTCGATTCCCAGAGCGCGCAAATCGCCGACGCGTTTTTCAAAATGCCGGAAGAATTCAGGATTGAAACGGCTATAGTCCCAGTCTTTCAACGGTTTTCCCTCAAAGGGATAGAACTCAGGCTCATTTTTGTTGTAAGAATAGCTTTTGGGGAAGACGCACATTCGCATCTTATTAAACGGTGCATCTTTGAGCGTGGCCAGCGTCTGTTCTTCCATCGCATTTCCCTGATGTGCCCAGGCATAGCAGGTAGTGCCGATTTGAAAATAAGGTGTGCCGTCGGCGTAGGCAAAGTGCCAGGTTTTGTGCACACGAACAGGGCCGTGATTGCCCGGCGATGGCTCTACGCAGGTGAATTTACCCGTTTTGGCGTTAAGCTCTCTGCTGTTACTTTTTGTGACGTACGTCCATTCGCCCAGCGCATCCGGCATAAACCGAATCCGATAGACACCGTTGCCGTCGTAAAATCCTTCCGGCTTAAAAACTCGGCCGCGCTGCTTAAACTCAGCGCTCAATTTTACATCAATAAATGGATTACCGCCTTCAGGCCCCTTTAGCGCCAGCTCGAAGATCCCCCAGCGGGGGGAATTGGATTCTCCTTCTGCTTTTGTCGTGGCTGCAAACAGTGCCAAAAATGTGAGAAGCAGAAATTTAATCCGTTCAAGGCGGACTCGATTTAGGCGCATTTTCATATTATTTCTCCCTTCTAAACCTGCTGTTCAGCCCTTTTGTCCCCGTTGCTGCGTTTGCGAAGCAGTGGGGGCAGCGGGGCGTTGCCTACTGAGCCATCAAATCAAATGGCGAGATGTAATCGCCGTGTTTGTCACCGGCTGCTTTCAGACGTTTGCGAACCTCGGCAAATGTATCGAAGACAATCTGCGGCGTATCGGAAACCTTTTCTTTGTAGATTTTTTCGACGCGGTCGAGCTTTAAAAGGTTCTTCGGTATGCTTACTGTAAACTGCCGCTCATAATCGGCCCGGGTGTATTGCGCATCAAGGTGCTCTTTGAACAGCTTTGCAAGGTCCTCATATTTCGGTATCAGGCCGGTCGGCGTTTCAATACCGTTAACCTCTCCGTTTGCCCGAAGCTCGGCCCACAGAATCCAGACGAGTTTATCGGCCATACCGTTCAAGTATTTGCCGTCTTTGTCTTTAAGGAAGTAATTGACCGAAAAAATCAAGGGCGGATTCTCGACATCTTTTGCGAAATCCAGATTATTCTGAATGTACTTCCCAAGCGGTATCGAGAGGAAATCGAGATTCGACATCAGATTAAATGTTCTGACACCCTCTTTGCCGAGCGTCGCCGCGGTGGTTTCGGATTCGAGTGAGGCGCCTTTTATGATAATGCCCTCTGCCCAGTTGAAGGCCTGCTCGACCGGGACCAGGGTGTCGCTGTCACGTCCGCCGTAAATGACACCACCGACCGGCACGCCATTCGGGTCGTCGAGCAGCGGGTCGCGATTGCTCAGGTCCGGGATGTTTAAGCAGTAGCGGGCGTTTTTGTGCGAGGGGGTAATTTCATTGCCTTCGGAATCGGTTTTGCCCTTGTTCCATTTACCCGAGTGGTTGGTCCCCTCCGTTGGTAATTCGGCGCCCATACCGAGCCAGTGAGGTTTCTTTGCATTGTCAATCAGGATGTTGGAGAAGATAACTTCATAAGGGTTCGTCAGGGCCTCGTAAATAATGGGGTCGTTTTTCGGATTGACTTCGCGAATGATACCGAAAATGCCTTTTTCAACGTTCACGCAGTACATTCGGCCATCCTTTTTGCGTAAGTAGGCGATGTCATCACCGATAATGGTTTGTCCGGGCAGCATTGAGGTCGAGGTTTTTCCACAGGCCGACGGGAATGCACCGGCAAAATAACTTACCCTGCCACCCGGGCCATGTGCACCGAGGACAAACATATGCTCAGCGAGCCAGCCTTCTTTGGAAGCCTTGTTGATGGCCAATCGCAGTGCTAATTTCTTCAGACCTATCGTATTGCCGCCATACTGGGTATTGACGCTATAGACCAGGTTTTCTTCGAGGTCGATATAGACCCGGCGTTTATCGATATTCTTGCTCACAGCATTTTCAAGCTCGCCTTCGGAGTGGATGAATCTGAAAAACTCGGGCGAAGAGCCGAATTTCTTAAACTGCTCGTAGCCGGGCCGATAGAGAATAGTTTCGCTGTGGGCGACATAGGGCGAATCCGTTATCTGAATGCAGGGGATAGAGAAATCTGAATCGATTGGGCCCAGACAGAAAAAGCAGACTAACATTTCCCGGCCGTTCATTGAGTCTTTCAGAAAAGAGCGGACTTCTTCAACGCCGGCTTTCTTCTCGATGGAATTAAGACTCGCACCGAGGTCGGAGCCGGGCGACAATAAGTATTTTGTCCTTGCTTTATCGCGGGCCTGGTCGTGGTATCCGTCAAAGTGGCAGGTATGGCCTGGGATGTTTAGCGGTATTTCCTCGCCATTTTTTATTGCCAATTCGCGGATATAAGCTCTACCCTCCTCGGAATCAGTACAGACAAAAACCGAGGCCGGTCCGGTAAGCTCAATCGCATCGGCGACAAACTCATGCATCTTCGGATTGTCCAGAGCGATAAGCCTGTCGTAGTTTTCAGTTGTCAGCTTTTCATTCAATAATTCGTTTACATTAGGCATTTGTACATATTACCTCCATAATCCGTAATTTATGTCCAAAAAAAACCGGGTGATTCTAACGAAAAGGCAGGCCGACGTCAACCCCGTTAGAGATTTTTTTCCTCACCATGCTAAAAAGTGTTTCATTTGTGACTCTAAGGATGCCAGGGTCTCTAACGGGGTCAACTTGTTTTAAAAAAAGTGTGATTTTTGTATAATCTTGCTTTATTGTGATAAGTGCATTTATGAAGTAAACAAAAAAAAGCCGAGCCTACAGGCCCGGCCCTTCTTTGCCTTATTAACTTGAGTTTATAATCGGAGCCGGAGACAGGCTTAAACATATCCGGCCTTGTCCGCCGTCGAAACCGTACCTGCAGGACTTGTCGATTTATATTAGAGGATTAATTAAGGACGTCCAAAAGTACTAACTTCGCTTCCTGAAGGGAATTCAGTATTTCGCGAAGTTCCTGCCGGACTTTGGCTAATTGATTCCCGGCCTTTTCTCGGGCCTGGCGCAGGGCAACCATTTTCTGTCTGATTTTTTCCGGGTCTGAATTCTTATCCTGCAGAAGCTCAGAAAGCTCCTCGCAGGCCTTTTCGCCGTCGGTCAAAGGTCGGTCGACAAACCGCCAGGTCGGCCCGGCCCAGGATTGTACACTGCCACTGCTGCCGCTGCCACTACTGCCTCCCATAACATATCCACCGCTGCCTCCGCCGCTACGACTGCCTGTCCTGTATCCGCTGCTGCTGCCGCCGCCGTAGCCACTCATGCTGCCGCTGCCGCTACGGCCGCCTGCTTTGTATCCAGCGTTGCTGCCGCCCCCGCTGCCGTCGCTAAAGCCGCCCATAGCACCTCGCGTGACAGATCCGCCGCTGCTGCCTCCGCTGCCGCCGCCGTAGCCGCCCATAGCCCCGCCGAATCCCATGCTGATGCTCGATTGGTTCCTGAAGAAATATATCCTGTTGATTTTAGGCTCGATGAGCTTCCATTGTTCCTCGGTTACCTCGAGTGTTTGCTTTAAGAATTGGTTTCTACGCTCATC
>CAZLIO010000173.1:0-7118 GCA_964559025.1 uncultured Pirellulales bacterium
TCAGCAGTTTTAATTCCAGAACAGTTGGCGATTTCGATAAAATACTTGCTCAGCTCGAAGCGCAGGGCTTAAAGGGATTGATTCTGGACCTGCGTTCCAATCCAGGCGGGCTTTTGAATAGTGCAATCGAAATAGCAGACAGGTTCATAGAAGAAGGATTGATAGCGAGAATACAACCACGATGTGGGATGCCGACTTATGTATCGGCGCACAGGGAAAAAACTCATCCTGACTACCCGATGGTCGTACTCATAGACCGTTCTTCAGCGAGCTCTTCGGAAATTTTGGCGGGGGTATTGCAGGAACCAAAGCATAACCGGGCGACTGTCGTCGGTGAAAGAAGCTATGGCAAGGGCAGTGTGCAATCAATAGTGGGCCATCTCGGCGGGGGTGCAACACTAAAATACACAACAGCGTATTATTATTTACCTTCGGGACAAAGGATAAAAAGCCGGGACGAAGGTGGAAAGCCGGGGAGCGAAAACTGGGGCCTCTTGCCCGATGTTAATGTGAAACTACGAAGTGACGAGCTGTGGAAGATGGCCAACGTGCAAAAGGTGAATGAATCAGCCGTAAAAGACCCCCAAAACAACGCTCTCAAGGTCCATCCCGCACCAATTGAGCTTCCTGCTTCGGCGAAGCACTTCGCAGAGACGAGTAGGCTCACGCCTAATTGGTGCCGGACGAGCCGGGAAACGATAGATGCCGATCCACAATTAGGCATAGGACTATTGGTCTTACAGAGTAAAATGATAGAATCCGGCCATAGGTTGGCCTTGAATTGACGTGGCTTCTGCGCGTCACCTACCAGTCAAACACGCACGCAAAATTGACCGCCGAAGAATTATTTTTTTTGCCTTAAAAAAATAAAAATTGTTTGACTGTTACCGCGTCACTCATTATACTGCTCCGAAGCGGGTTACAAACCATAAGTCCGGTTAATGTAATAAGGAGTCATATCATGGCCAAAAAAACGAGGAAAAAAAAGAAGCTCATCAAGGGTTTATGGTCGAGGGGTGAGTTGACTCTGCTCAAGAAACTTTTCCCAAACAATCCCACTGCCGAAATAGCGGCAAAGCTGGGAAGACCGAACGATGCGGTAAAAAAGAAGGCTTCCAGAATGGGACTGGGCAAGTCAAAGAGATACCTAAAGACCCTCGGCAGAGCGTAAACTGTAAAAGCATTCTTTTTTAGAAACAAACGGGGACATAGTCACCTATCTTTGTACGGGGATTCTACAAGCGCCGAAAATCTTACAAAATGGGAGATTTCCAGCGGGGCTTGCAGTTGCTGTTTCACTTATTTTTGGGCTGAGTTTGTGCCTTTGCGCTAATGGTGTATCAGTTAAAATATCAGGAGCTTAACGATGAATTCGAGGAAAGAAATGTTCATCGGCAAGTTCTCAGAGCGGGCGAACAACCTTTTGACGAGGGATTACCGCAACCCGTTCGTCGTGCCAAAGCAGGTCTGATTGTAAAAGCAATCGTATAAATTTCTCCAAGAATCTATTGGCCGGGGGTTGGAGGATAGGTTGCGGTCCAGTTGTTGGGGTCATTGCCGTACTGCTGTAGGGAAAGTCGGCTCAATGATGCTCCCCATCCGTCCGGCTGACTTGGCCAGGGGTCCTGGCCAACAGGATGTGAGCCGTCGTTGTAATTGACGCGATCTACCCGAATATAATAACGCGTGCCCTCGACCTCGTCGCCCGGTTTAGAGAGCTCTACTTTCTCACCGCCGTTGTCCAGCCTCCCCGGGCCCCATTCAAATATCTGGACTCCAATTGGAACAGCCGGGTAGCGCGAACTAAGTGCGTTCTTGTTCTTGACTAACAGCAAATACTCACCGGTAACCATCGTGGTCCCGAGCGGGAAATCAAAGCTGATACCATCGCTGTCGGTGAACCGCCAGGGGACATAGATGGATTGCTCGTTGTCATACTCGGCCAATGTGACCGGCGAACTGCTCATATTGTATAGTTCGATATATTCGGCGTCCGCTTCGGTATCGGGATAGTACATAATCTCGCTGATTACTATTGGGCCGACTTTTGGATAAGCATTAGTGCTACCGGGAGTGTTCCGGCTCATTGCCACAAAGTTATACGTACCTGTACTCTTGCGATAACGGCCGAAGGCTATGCCGGTTTCCGAGGTGCCAAATTTCTCCTGCTCGCTGTATCCTGTCAATACGCCATCCTGACCTGAGTGCAGATACAATGTTTCGCCGTTCTTACTCAGAGCAAAGGGGACAATACAACCTGTGTCGCTCGGATTACCGAAATTCAGGTCTTCATAAAAAACAATGTAGCCGTAGGGTTCAATCGTTGTTCCTGTGGCAATCTCGTATTTCATAAAGTTATTCTTACTGTCGCTGAGGAACCAGCCGCCGATGTCGATTGGGGTATCGGTGGTGTTATGCAGCTCTACCCAGTCTCCGGTGCCGGCGCTTGAATTAGCTAACAATTCGTTAATTACCACATCGCCAGGCAATGGGACATCACCGGTATCGTCCCAGCCGGGCGAGCCGTCAACACCAGCGCTTGGACGCCAACCGTTCTTGCTGCCCCATCCGTTCGGGTCGGTGCTGGTCGGGTCTCTTGCAGACAGGGAAAAACCAAGGCCATCGGTAATGTCATACCAGCCGTTCTTGTACTCAAAATCGTGTATTGTGCCACCGGCTGCATCTTTCAGCTCAATCCTTTCACCACGATTGTCCAGGCTGCCGGAGTATTGGCCGGCTATATTGAAGCCGATGCCGTACCGAGCCGTAAACGCACTTAAGTCTTTGACAATAAGGATGTATTCGCCGCCCGCAAGTTCCAGGCTCGGGAAGGTAAAATCGATACCGTTCGTAAAGCTTACCAGGTTCAAATTCAGTGTTTCCGTTCCGATATTCTTCAGTTCAATGAATTCGGCGTTCGGCTCATCCGGCTGACCGGCCTGCTGCGGATGGTACATAATCTCTGTAATACGCAGGTTATCTGCAACGGGACCTAAGGCAAAGGTGGCCTCGTTAAGGGCACTCCAGGTACTACCACGCAATAGACGTGACTTGACGTGCGTGCTCTTATCTAAAGTGAACGGTTTGGTATATTGAAGTGCGTCAGGCGAGATACCAAGGTCGTTGACAGGGACGCTTTCTGCGACAGCCAGTTCTGCCGAGATCAAAAAGTCACTGCTGCTGGGCCTTTGGTTAAGGCCGTGAATGGCCAGGATATTCTCGCCCCGACGCAGGACGTTCAGATGTGATGAGAGATTGAAATCCTCGAATACCACTGCTGCCGAATCGGAATTCTGGGCGGAGGCTCTGGAATTCCATGCCGGCGTTCCGGTGAAATTGCGTCTGGCTACCTCGGTGCCGTTGAGGTAGGCGATAAATCCGTCGTCGTACCGCATTTTCAGTGTCATAAAGTCGAAATCAGCCGGGTCATTGGTATTAACGGTAAAGGGAATGCGGATGTAACAGGTGGTATTGCCATTGTACATCTGGTCTTTGACATCAAGGCTGATATAGTTTTGGTAGCCTGAGCCTGCCTCGTAACCGACACCGCCGGGACTGCCTGTGCAGAGCCTCCAGGCCGAGTCGTTGAAGGCCCCACCCCCCTTCCAACTGCTGCTGACATAGCCGGTTGGGGCGAGCACGCGTTTGGCAGCGTTCTCAGCCACGAGGGTGGTACTAATGCCGCCGTCCGATGTCCCCGGCGTGCGCGGGTCGGAGCCGTCGAGTGTGTACCATATGGTGCCCGCGGCGGCGGTCATCGAGAATAAATTGTCCTTCGAGATTTGTCCTCCGTGCTGATATGAACTGTTAATACGAAAGACCGGCGCATCCACATTTGGATAGAGGCCGGCATTACGAAACTGCCGGAGGACAATATCAGACCGCTGAGGAAGATAGTAATTCAGAATCCAATCCCGCCCGGCTCGTCCGTCGTTGTAGTTCAAATCGCGGTCGTACCAATCGGCCAGCGTTAATGGTGGATGGCGATGTTGGTCCCCCCAGCGCGCGGACTCGGCAACGATGGCCCTCTCCACACCGGCCGCCAGGTTTGCATAACGGGCGATAAGTGATTCCGACGTTAGGATTCCGCCATTGAAAAAGAATTTATGCACGCGGTCGGCAAAAAGCAGCCGATACTCGACATTCTGCTTAAGGGATTGATGCGGCAGCCCCGCCTGGGAGAAATTATTGTTCAGGGCGTTCTTGTTGAGCGGTGAGCGGCCTATGTTGTTCCCAATGGTATTTTCGTAGTCCCAGCAGTAGAACTTAAAGCCTGTACTATTATCCGACCGCTCACGGCCGGCCCACCAGTTTTTCCAGGGCCAGTCCCAGTTGCCTCCCCAGAGGTTAACTATAAGGTAGTCAATATAGTTTGTAACATCAAGCAGATTTGGGTAGGCAGGATTCGGCGTACCATCGGGATTGTTGCCCTGAAGCTCCTGGTACGCTTCGTCGGAATTCGCGGCCTGCCTGCACTTTGCAATCATCTGGTTCCAGGCCGTCATGTCCCCATTGTTAGCCGAGTTGTCATGAATAGCGTCCCAGTCTTCCTTGTCGCCGCCATAATAGCTGGCGGAAAAAGAATTGTCTGGCCGCTCAGCGGGATTGTACAGCCCCCAGTAAATCCCGTTTATATAGAGATGAACGAAAGTTCCGTGCGCGCCGGCGTTGCCTGTAGCTCGCTGCAAGCTCCGGCCGAATTCATCACGCGTGTACTGCTCGGTGTAAGCGGCGGCATTCCATGAATAGCCGTCGTTGGCACCTGCCCGCAGAACAATCGTCTCAAAGCTATCGACAGCGTCCTTGCCAAACAGTGGATATTGCAGCTTGGTCGGCCCGTAAATCCCCTTGAAGAGAAGACGGAATGAGTGCTTTTTTGTTGCATTGTGCTGCCGAAAATAGCCGCCATGAATGCGAATCCCACAGTTGACCTGGAAACCCTCGCGACCATCAGGGTAGATTAGTTCGACCGACGCCGGACGCTCCCAGGCCTGACCACGCTGGGTGGAGTTAGTATAGATGCCCTCAGGCCCAAACATATCGTCAATGTTCATCGCAATCGAGAGCGTAGGAATTGACTTCAGGTCATCTCGAATCGTGTTCGCGTAGATGCGGCCGTACAAATCCTCTCTATTCTGACCAATCACATCCGGGTCCATACCGTAATCCGGACTTGTCCCACCCCATGAGCCTGGAAATCCGGCGTTCAGCGTCTCTTGGTGGTTCTGCCGAATCACATCATCGAGGAATATATAAGTCTGGGCGTCCATGTTTGTAGGTTTCCAGCCCGGCTTGATTGCCCTGATCCGCAAACAAGTGGTTTTATTGATGCCAATAGGATTAGTATAGACTATCCCCTCTGAAAACCCTCCACTATGAGCGGAATGATACGGCTCGGAACCGTCGAGGGTATAGTATATTACGGCATCTTCGGTTTCTGTAGTGATTGTAACAGAAAAAGGTGTATCATAAAAGCCACGGTCCTGGCTGAACTTCGCCTCAGCGACCTCGCCTAAATAAGCACCGATATTTTGCTTTCCCGGGCTGGGCAAGCCACAGAATCGCCAGTTGTCATTCGCATCGGGGTAGCGGCCGTATGAGATATCAGGAGTCTGGTCGCCAAAGGCAACACTATCAATCAGTGTACTGCCATCGGTGTCGAAAAGGCCAATTTCCTCGCCGACAGTGCTGATTTTGAAGTTCGCATGCAGGCCTGAGTCAGTTGTATCGTTGTCTGCCCATATCAATAGATAGCCTTGCGGAGGGATGGTAGTTGCAGCCGGATTGCCATCGGGTATTCGCCACCTGGTCGGTACCGACAGATTGTCCGTAAGGTACATCCGGCCTATATTAACAGCACTGGTCCCGTAGTTGTATATCTCGATCCAGTCATCATAATGGCCTTGTGGGTCTTGGATGTAACTGCTATTGGATGCCATAAATTCGTTGATGACCAGCGTGTCTGTTTTTAGGCCCCCGTCCTCTGCAGACAAGGCAAAGTCAACTATGTTCGCACCATTTGCTCCATCCAGGTCGGCTATTAGATGTTGAGCACCAATCGAACCAGGCCAAAATACGGCCGGCACCAGCGACAGCAACAAGATTTTCATTACTTTAAGCATCATACACCTTTTTGGCACCAATTTTACAGCCGACTAAAAGTGGTCTTGTCTTTGTGGATTCCGATTCTGCTCTATTCTCTTATCGTGGTTGAACAGACATCGCTGCACAAACAAAATCGTAAAAGGCCCCTTAACTATTGTAATATATGAACACTAAGTGAGTCAATATATTTACCTTCAAAATCGAACGAGCCATTCTATGCCCATAACGTCCTATATTACACTCCATAAGGCCCCAGAAAACAATTTATCTACTCAACGACTAATATAAAATGTATATAAATACGGTTGATATATAACTAACTTACTATTGTGTTGCATTACATTTTAGTTTCTTTTCTTTCTTCTCTCATATTTTTTGCTCTTTTGAAAAGCCACAAAAACCGTCATTCTGCACGGAGCGCAGCGTAGTGAAGAATCTCTTTATGGTTCAAGAAATGAGATTCTTCGGCTTCGCCTCTGAATGACAGTCAACGTTTTCAACAGAGCAATATTTTTCTTAGACCTCTGCAATTTTCCCTATTTTCAACCTTATGTCTTTAACTTTTGCCATCTCTTTTTATTGATGGTTCACGTGAAACATTTTGTTCTTAACGGCATAGTAGTCTGTCAAATTTGATTTTAACGCTTGGGTGGGTGGCAGCCACAAGCGCAGCGCCCAGCCTGAGCTTGTCGAAGGCTTGGGGATGGCTTCTCCTGAATTCATCCCGTCCCGTCTTCAACGGGCGGGATTTACCATCCCCAAAGCCTTGGGCTTTGAGGCTGCCACCAATCAAATTAGATGCGGAAACTCACGCTTCTAACAGGCGCGTTACAGAATACTAAGAGCCTATCCGAACAAACCTTCATCCCTTCTCATTCTGAGGCGAAAGAAAGCTTGCCCTGAATTAGCCGAAGCCTTGAGCCCGTTCGGCTACCCCTTCGGCTGCGCTCAGGGCTGCGGCTAATTCAGAGTAAACTCCGTCGAAGGAGTAGCCGAAGGGCCGAAGAATCTGG
>CAZLIO010000174.1:0-7060 GCA_964559025.1 uncultured Pirellulales bacterium
AAACAGATTTTCTTAAATAATATATGCCTAACCTCAATTTTGCAGAAGCCTTTCTGAAGAACGGTAAGGGAGATGATAGACCTTTTTTCTGAATCCTAATAACAATAGTAGGGGCAACTGCTCCACTCCTTATTGCATATAGGCTTGTTGGACAGCGGTGGGGCCCACAACCACGTCAAATATCGCCACTTCATCTATAGTCCCTGCAAAGGTATTGTCGTCAGGGCCGTGTGCCCCGCCGATTCGTACATTTTCGATACAGCCGGTGTTTATCTCTGCCTCTTCCATCTTGTAAATCGTTCTGCGTTTGCCGTCCACATAGAGTAAGACATCGCTTATGAGGGGACGTTCGGAATCAACAGGGTCGAGTACAACGGCTACATGATGCCAATTGCCGTCTCCTACCTGCTGTTCGTTCGCAGAAATGAATCCTGATTCGCAGGATAGCCTGAGTCTTTGGTCCTCATCGACCTCCAGCAGCCATTGTGCCCCCGGATGCTTCTGACCCCAGGTGACTATAGGAAGCTTGCCGACTGGAACTTCCTGGGTTTTGATCCAGGCAAAGACTGCACGAGGTTTTTTACCGCAAATGCCGGGCCAGCCTTCTACTTCCACATAATCGTCCGTGCCGTCTAACTCCAAGCCGCCGCCCAAACGGCCGGTCACCCACTGAGAATCATCGGCGGAGAATCCCGACAGAGAACCATCATAAGAGCCCATGCTGTCCGTAGCGACCATACCGGTTGCCTCATTCAGCGGCCAGTACGCCGCCGGTGCCGGACCGGTGGCATCTTGACCCCATACCTGAGACAAGACGGCCAAGTCTTTGTTGTTTATCCAATCGTCGGCAGGTTCTGACATATCACAGGAGGGATTCCAATTCTCCTGGCCCGGCGCACTGAGCCAGGCCGAGGAAAGGGCCAACATATCATTTCCATTGATGATTTGGTCGCCTGTACAGTCTTGAGGTATCGAGCCATCTGTTGAGAATTTGTAAGTACGCGTAAACTTAGCGTGTTCTCCGGGTGCCAGGGTGATGATTAAGAATTGTTCGGGCGCTACCTGGTAGGAGGTGGTCCAAACGCCGATGTAGGCCGACCTGAGCGATGAATCAATAATGACCCGTTGACCGACTGCACTTTGCTCTATCGCAATCGTATCAGGACCGAGATAATCATCCGGTTTGTAGATCCAGGTCTTGGGAACACTGGAGATGGTTTTCGTATACAGGATCATATTCTCCAGGCCGACCATTGGCGGATTATTGTCTGCAAATTTTAGCCCTCTGCCCACCATCATTAGTACCGGTGGTTCCCATTCCCGCAGCTGGGGCGATGTCGTCATTTGGTACGGAAAGTACACTCTATAATCGGGTCCCACATTTCTTTGATTAAAGGTCAGGAAATTATGAAGGTACTGCTCTGTAGTGAATGTTTTTGTGCCGGTATTCGTTAAAACATAGTGCATGAGGATTCTATCATTCTTGACAATCACGTCTTCCTCAAGCTGGTAGGAATATCCGTTGGCTGTTCCGGACAAGGTCTGGACAAAACGGACCCGATCCGGCTCCCAGGTGGTTGTGGTCTGGGCCAGCTCCCCCACCTGGTAGCTGGAGCTGAAATTGTATGGCGAGGAATTGCGATTGAGGATGCCCACGCCGATTTTAATGAATGCAGAGCCATTAGAGCCCTCGTTATATCCGGGAGGGTCGGGCTGAAAGGACTCCTGCCCGATATCAAACTCCATGGGCAGCCCACCCAGATAATTAAGAGCACCCCCAGACGTCGGCGCATAACAGAAATCACGACCATTGAGCTGCACTCGTATCACATTGGCGACGGGTGAAAAACGGAGCCCCTGGTTCCAGTGACAGTCCGGCGAATCGGGGTCACCCACTTCCACAATCAAGCTGCCGCTGTGAAGGATTCGCGTCCCGGCGTGGATAGGTTGCGGGTTATCTGCTGCCCAGGCAGTTCGGTAAATAGTCGCTAAAACAGCGGCTGATAATAGAAAAAACAATGTCTTTTTCATGAGTGTCCACCTCAAATCCACGGATTTGCTTCCATTCTCCGTCCCGAGAAAATTGGGACTGCGAAGGATGAATCCGACCACAATAGTCTGTAATTTCGAAACCAGCTCTAATCCGGCAGCCGTGAAGTGAGCTAAAGTGATCTAAAGTGCCTAAAGTGAGCTAAAGTTAAAAAAATAAATAACTTTAGGCACTTCAAACTTTAGGCACTCTAAACTTTAGGCACCTTTAACTTCCCGATTTTATCGGGGTTCAAGCATCTTTGTCCCAGGAAATTAGAGCTTCAATTTACGGTTAAAATCGAGCCTCAGAGCGTCCTTGCGTGCTTCACCCAGCCCCTCGGAGGGGCGGGGTTCACCCAGACGGTTCTCCCGTCTGATATGGTCAAAGCTGGCTTGAATGGTCTCCATAAGCTCTTTATACTATCAAATTCCAGTCCATTTGTCACACACTACTTGGGAAATCCGGGATAATAGTATAAAAAAACAAGTACAAGATTCACCCAGCCCCTCGGAGGGGCGGGGTTCACAAAGCCCGGCGAAAAAACCAAATCCACTACAAACGTCAAAAAAACGCAGTATCCCTTACGGGAGAAGGCGGCGCAAATCCTTTCATACCAGGTACTTAAGCTAACTTAAGCGTTTTTTCTAAAAAAATAGAAATTCTAATTGACGATAGTTCTATATAGTACTATTTTATATAAAACTATTTTTTGAGAAAAGAAGATACAAAAATGGAATCAATAATATCAAAATGCGGATACAGATGTGATTTATGCCCGGCATACGAGACTAATCTTAAATCAGATGCAGACAAGCAAAGAATGAGTGATGCCTGGGCTAAGTATTGCGGCTTTCAAGTACCGCCTGAAGCGATTAAAAGTTGTGCAGGATGTTTAGCCGGCGGTGGTGATGAAACTTGTTCTGTCAGACCTTGTGCGATTGAAAAAGACCTTGAAAATTGTGCACACTGTGAGCAATTCGCCTGTGATAAACTTAAACCAAAAATGAATTTCGTCCAGGAGAACGTCAAGGACCTGTCCAATATTCCTGAAGAGGACTATGATTCGTTTATTAAGCCATTTCTCGGAAAGGAATGCCTACTCAAAATCCGAGAATCACTGGAAAATTAAACTGAATATTTCTTCATTAAGAAAGGACATTAAAAAAATGGAAGAAAAAGAGCTAAAAAAAGAATGTTTGAATTTAATGGAAACGGTTGGTGTAGTATATCTGAGCACTATTGGAAGCGACGGCTTTCCTTACACAAGAATAATGTCCAACCTGAGGAATAAGAAAGAACACCCAGGCTTAGTCAGAATATTTGAGCAGCACAAAGAAGATTTTCTGATTTATATGGTAACCAGCAGCTCATTTGCCAAAATGCAGCAAATCCGAGCCAATCCAAAGGTATCTGTTTATTTATCCGTTTTTACAGATATTCCAAGTGAGTTTCAGTGTCTGATGCTTGGCGGAGAAATAGAAGAAGTCACAGATAAGCAGCTCAAGAAACAACTCTGGCAGGACGGCTGGGAAATACATTGGCCGGGCGGTGCGGATGACCCCGAATTTACTGTACTTAGGCTGTCACCTGACTTTGCAAAGGGATGGTACAAAGAAGGGCCTTTTGAATTTGAGTTAAAATGAAAAAAATGAAGGACCAACATCAGACCGGCTTTTTAATGGCCAAGATACGGCAGGTAGGCGGAAGAATATCTGAACGTATCCTTAAACAACATAACATTGAGATAAACTCCGCTCAGGGCAGGATAATGTTTGCGCTCTGGCAAAATGATGGTATTTCAATCAATGAACTCGCAAAAAAAACACAGCTGAAAAAATCGACTTTGACAAGTATGCTCGACAGGCTCGAAAGGATGGGATACATCAGGCGCCAACGTTCTAAAAAAGACAGACGGAAAATCCTGATAAAACGCACGGAAAAAGACAGGACAATGGAGAAAAAATACGTTGAGGTATCAGAAGAAATGACACGGCTGTTCTATAAAGGATTCTCGAAAAGCCAAATTGTTCACTTCGAAAAGGATTTAGAGCGAATCCTTGATAATCTTACAGAATTTGAGGCGAATGCTAATTTAATGAAGGACGGTTAATAGCATGAGCGAGAAAGAAGGAAGAAAATTTAAGGGATTTTCGCCCAAGACATTGAAATTCCTTCGAGGCCTTAAAACGAATAACAGCAAGGCCTGGTTCCAGGCACACAGGGCCGATTACGAAGAATATGTTCTGCAGCCATTGCGGGACTTCGTTACGGATTTGGGGGATTTCATGCTGAATATTGACCCTTATTTTGAAATAACTCCTACGGTGAACAAGACGATTTCAAGGATTTATCGTGATACAAGATTTTCCAAAGATAAATCACCTTTCAGAAGCACCGTGTGGTTTACGTTTAAGAATCAAAAGAAGGATTGGACAACACATGTGTGCGGTTATTTCTTCGAGCTATCTGTGAATTCGTACCGATATGGGATGGGGTTCTACAATGCCGCTCCAAGTATAACGAGCAAATTTCGAGAAATGATTGACGAGAATCCTAAAGAATTTTTGAAGGCGATTTCCTTTTTTGCAAAACAAAAGACTTTTGTTTTGGAAGGCGGGAAATACAAGAGAATTATCGACAAGACCAAGTCCGAAAAAATCCAGAACTGGTATCAGAGAAAGAATATGTACTTGGTTTGCAATAGAAAGATAGATGATACCCTTCCGGAGCAAATCAACTGCTGTTTGATAAATGCAGACGTGGGTTTCTATGCCACATAGCAGGACCTGCTGTCGGGCTAATTCATTTAACCTGATATATATCAAGCATTCCTTTTATTCTCTTGCTGCCGGCCCCGGTTCAAACAAGGTGCCCCATATAAAAAGTCCCTTAGTCACCGCCCACAACCGTAATTGTAAGATGTATGTTTTTGTTTTCTTTGGTCCTGGCCGGTGATTTTTTTTCTGTTTTCTGATTCCAGGTCAAGACCGGCTTTGGCGGAGTTATCAAACCCACCGTAGTATCATCGATAGCAGCTAAAATCTCTCTGCCGGGTAAATGCTCAGCCATATTGTTCAAGACGGCAAAATCCTTCGCCACCTCCATACGCCTTTTGGAATCGTCCTGGTTGACAATCCCTGATATCTGCTCAGCGGTAACTGCGTCAACCACAACCTGTTCGCCAAACACTTCAGTGTCAACAAATAAAACAGCCGAATCCAGCTTGTCCCAAATATTGCCCAGCTCAGCCAACAGTAAATTAAAGCTTTCGCTGCCGCAAATAAGAGCATGTGGTTCTTTGACCCAGCCCATCCTATGGGCGGGGTTGACATTGCTTTGGTCTGATGCAATCCATTCATCCGAAGGGATATTATCTTCAATCGCCCTGTTAATAAATGCTACAACAGCCGGCAGGTAACTTGTTCGCAATTCAAGCCTGCCGCTAAAAGGTGCCGCAACTATTGTCGGTCCGGGCTTTACCACGTCAACTGTCGGGGCCGGCTCTCGGCGCTCAACAGCAACCGGTCTTTGCGTGACAGTTTCCGGAGCTACAATGGTGTAAACTACCGCCGTCAAAATGCCGACCAGGCCGAGCATAGCAGCGGCAGCAAAAACCTTGCGACCCAGCAGATGTCTTGTTCCGGCCCTCTCGTCAAAGGCCAAGGGCTGCTCGACCAGCAGCGGCTTCCTGGCTAAGGATGCTTTTACATTCTCCAATATCTGTGGCGGAGCCTCGGTAACGGGCAAAGAGCTCAGCAACATTTTACATTTTTGCAGCTGCTGCAGCCGTTGTGCAATTTTCTCATCGTGATGTACCAGCCGTTGAACCTCGGTCTGCTGCCTGGCCGGCAGCTCTCCATCAATGAAGCTATTGAGCAATTCGTCCATATTCGGTATTTCTTTCATTGCAAAATGGCCTCCAAAATCTGTCTTAGCTTACTTCTGGCCCGGCTCAATCTGCTTCTGACTGTGCCTAACTCGATATCAAGCACCTTTGCAATCCGGGCATAATTCATACCTTCAATATCCCGCAACACAACGACGGCTCTTTGTGCATCATCCAATTTCATCAACGACTCAACAGCTATCTCGTACAACTCTTTGTTCTGAGCCATCGCCGCAGGGTCAGGTGAGCTATTATCGCTCAAAAACTCCTTCAACACACGGTTTTCTTGGCTGCTGTATTGGGCCTTGGCTTCACTTGCATCCAGCGAGCTAAATCTAAGTCTGGCATTCCTCTGGCAGTAATTCAAGGTCAGATTAACGGCTATTCTAAAGACCCAGGTATAAAAGCCGCTTCTGCCCTCAAAGCTATCTATGTTCTCTATTACTTTGACAAATGTTTCCTGTGTGAGTTCCGCGGCATCATCGGGGTCTGCACATATTTTTAATATGACGTTGTAGATGCGACTCTGATACTTAACAATAAGCTCTTCCATCGCTGCAGAATCGCCCTGCCAGCACCGCCTGACCAATACAGCGTCCTTTTCAGACGAAATGTCGATACGCCTCTTAGAAGCGTATATATCCATATTTGCCACTTCCGTCACCGGTTTTACCTTTAATTAGACCAATTTTGCCTCAAAAAGTTCCTCTTTTTAGACAAAAATACAGCAAAAATGAGCCTTAGCCGCAGGATATAATCGCAGATTCGCTTTATCAGGTCAATCATAAAAAATCAGAAGTCAGTTCTGTCCTCTGCTTTCTGTCCTCTTCAACCAAGATACAAGAGATGCAATACGAAATACAAGCGGGGCCTATACCGAATCATTCGGTATAGGCCCCGAATTGATGTCAATCTGCTATATCAACCGCGCCCCCACATCTTGCTTCGCAATCCGCAGGATGCCTTACGGCAGAAGCAACGGGGGCCAGCCAAATCTCGGCTTATGGTGCCGGCTCTGGTGGCCGATACAGACGAATATCATCGATGTAAATTGTACCTGAGCCTCCGGCTGCCGGATTCTTCTTGTTACCAAGACCAATAGCAATCGTATTGACATTGGCAAGGTTCACGCCCTGGTCTGC
>CAZLIO010000175.1:0-7054 GCA_964559025.1 uncultured Pirellulales bacterium
TTTGCACCGAAACCTGGCGTCCAGCTAAGCTCCACATCCGGGGCTATAGACTGGGCACCATCAGCGGGATCAGGTGCATAGGCAGTCTTGGGCGGAACACTGAAATTCCAGACGACACCTTTATATATTGTACCTTCGGCATTTATCGCATCAACCCGCCAGTAATAGGTCGTACCCGGAACAAGACCATCGGGAAAAGAAAATCCCGGAAAACCGACAACAAGAAACGTCGCGACCTGATTGCCGATGAACGCCTCAGGTGCGCCGTCATTTACAGCGTCATAATTATGGCTTAAATACACATCATGTGAAACAGCAGTGGGCCCGGGGAACCAGCTAATATTGGCCCATGTTTCCGGATGTATTGAATTGTTTGCCGGTTTCGGAGCCCCTGCCCTGTTACCAGCCACAAGCTGGGCCGTACCCCACATACTCGGAGTATTCCAGCCTGCACCCTCTGGTGAGTGCCAGGCAATCTGCGTGTCTCGATCGGTGCCGTCATCATCATCATTAATGTACATGTCGATGCCAATCAAATCACCTGCCCCCGGAGGTTCAGCTATTATGCTCGTCCACGGTATCCTGGATTCGTAAATATAACCGTTGCCGGTCGTGACGATAGCGTATTCAAATCCCACCGCACTCGGCGCTCCATTGTGGATTACACTGGGTGCTTCCAATTCAGCGTTATTCCATCTGCTGGTGTACTGGTGGTCATTTTCGTCCACAGTTGCTCCCTTGCTGTTATCCCCATCGAGGTAGAACTCGACACTGTCATCTTGGTATTGACTGCCGGCGCCCGAGTCGTTATTCAGAGCTTCATCTTTGACTATAACCAGCGCGTATATATATTCCCAGTCCCAGAGGACCCGCCATTTCCCGGAGCAATCCGCCGGCCCACTGGGGTCACTTCCTGAAGTTGTGATGGTAATGTCCTGTTCTGAAGCAACCGACCACACATCGTCAACGACACCGTCGATTATCGGCATAGCCAGGTCCGGGCTGCGAAGTATTATGTCAACTTCTTCCTGAGCCGCGACCGTACCAACCAGACTCAACACCAAAACAAAAGAAAACAAATAAAAGATTTTTCTAAACATAATAATCCTCCTTCACCCCGCCCCGTCTTTGCCGCAAGGCATCCTGCGGACGACGGGCGGGGTTCACAAAAAGTGAAAAATAACCATGCTCTGGCCACGCACCAAAACATTCGTTCCCGCAGAGACGGGATATGAACTGCTGATGGAAGTGTGAAATATCTACACTGCGAAGCACACGGTTTCGACCATAACTGCGTACCTCACATAATAACTCCTCCTTTCTCGAAAAACTACAAAAATTCTATACGTCAGAGTATCATAATTCATAGATACCTATCTGCATTCGCAAAAGCCTCATTAGTTTTATTTATACCAAAGTAGCGGCTTTTACGTCAAGGAAAATCTTACGAATTCTTCCTGCTTTTTTAACAGTCTCAAATAAAATCGTCAATCTCCGCTGGTTAGGCGCCTAAGGCGACTGCGAAATAATTAATTAAAAGGGGCCTATACCAAATCAATCAGTATAGGCCCCCGATTACCTGCACTTGCGTACCAGCAGGTATAAGTGACACAAATCAGCTATATCAACCCCGTTAGATATGAAAGATACGACATTATCTAACGGGGTCAACCACGCCCCCATATCTTGCTTCGCCTGCCCCCGCGTCTTTCGACGCGAGTCGGAGCGGCGGGCAATCCGCAGTCCATAGGATGCCTTGCGGCAGATGTCTTACGGCAAAAGCAATGGGGGCCATCTTAATCACACTGTTTATTGTGCCGGAGGATACAGCCGAATATCATCGAAGTACATTGTGCCTGAACCACCGGCCTGCGGATTGTTCCTGTTACCAAGACCAAGGGCAATAGTATTGACATTGGCAAGGTTCACGCCCTGGTCGGCAAACGCTTGAAGGTCGATATCCCATTGTGTCCAGGTAGCTGTCTGCGCTACATTAGGATTATCATGAGTGACCACCGCACTGCCGTTGAGAGCCACATATAACGTCTCGGCAGCGTTAGCCGAATCACCTCTGAACCAAATCGATAATGTACTAACGCCCTTCTCGGTCCAGTCACGCAGATAAGTCAATGTCAGCTCCACCTCTGAATACATTAAGACACTGTTGTCATAGAATACAGGCATCGATTGGCTGCCTCCGTGAACGATGGTCTCTTCGGTGTAAGAAGGAGTGCTTTCGTCGCCAACCATAGAGCCGGTTCTATTACCGGGATAGTCCGGTAAAGTAGGATGCGAGGCATAGCCAAAGCCATCTTTCCATGCCCACCATATTTCGTTTTTGCCAACGTCGTAGTCCTCAAAATCGTCCACAACAATGAACTCGCGTGTCGCAAAGTGCCAGACGTCGCCTTCCCACGTTGTGGGGGTCTCGGTCATATTGACCTCATTAATTTTCCAGGAGTAAGTCTGGCCTAAGTCGAGCGATAAGGGACTATGACTGGCCTCAGTCACGATAATAACAGGGGCAGTACCGTCTATCACAGCCTGCCGGTCAGAGCTAAAGTACACATCGTTCATAGCTGCCTCTCTTCCTGCTCTCCAGCTAAGAGTTACATCAAGAGCAACATCTGTAGCTCCGGAAGCAGGATTTGGTTTCGCTGCGTAAGTGGGAATGTAAAAGAATCGCACCTCACTCATACCAAATTGAGGCAGGATGCCACCCCAGTTACTGTTGGCTGTAAGCCTGACGTACTTTGCTGCTATACCATTCAATTCAACAGTGGTATTGTGTGCATAGTCGGGCACACCAGGCGCCTGGGCGAACTCATGAGTAGTTCCCAATGTTACATAGTCAGTGCCATCTATTGAATATTCAATTGTAACATCCCTGAGTCCTAAACCAATTACCGACTCCAAACCATCATTAGAGTTCCATACCCACATTTGGTGAAGTTTGTAAACTTTGTCTAACTCATATTCAATCCAGCTCGGCTGAACACCATCCTGGCTGCTCAACCACATATTGTCATCACTCTCATCAGTGTGAAATAAACCGCTTTCATCCAGTCCCGAACCATTCACAGTATTTTCAGGCCCTTTACCTTCTTCGCTGCTGGAAGCCGTAGCTGTAACCTGCTCAATGGCATAGGTCTCAGGCTCAACAGTAAAGCTCCAAACCGGTCCGTTAAAGATTTCAGAGCCTGGTGGAGCGTTAACTTCATCGACACGCCAGTAGTAGGTCTGGCTGAAGTTTAGACGGCCGGGAGCATATGCGCTTGCATCCTGGTCCTGACTGGCCAACATATCCAGAGGATTGGCCCTACCGGCATTGGCGACATCGTCGAAAACCGTTCCGAAGTAAACATCATGCGTCTGAGCATACAGACCGGGCGTCCAGCTCAGGACGATATCTCGGTATACGTCGACCGTTCCATCTGCGGGATTAGGATCACGAGGCAATTCGACAGGTGTTACTATAAGACCTTCAAGGAATGTTCCGCCCTCCATTCCGCCCTCGTCATTCTCCTTCGCCCGCAGAATAGCCGAGCTGCCATCTTGAGGCGGCGCAAACAGAAGGGTTATTATACCATCTGTATCGCTGTTTATAAAATCTGCCAATGCCTGACTTGTTTCGGTTGATTCCCTCACAAAATTTCCAGGTGCAGTAAAAGTCAGCAGCACTTCGGTCAGGTCATCAAAATCCAGCTCAACCGGTGACCCAACAGCCGGAGTGGGATTATTCTGAACACCAGGAGCATTATTCCATACGAGGTCAGTCTCCAGCGGGAGGTTATCTTGTTCCTCGATAACTCCATAAACATCAATCAGGCCGGAGCCGGCACCCAAGTTACTCAAGCTTACATTCGAGAATACGGCTCCTTCAACTTTGACCGCTGAGATATCAAAGCTAAACAATCCTACCCTACGCCTTACATCAATATCACGAACATGCACGCCTATTTGCTGTTCATTATCGTCCGGCCCCACTTGAGAATCATTACAGACATGCTGGTCAATGAAGGCCTTTACGCTAAAAGGTTCGGATATTGCCTGAACATTGCTCGTCAAGCCCATCACCAAAATAAAAGAAATCGAATAGATGAATCTTCTAAACATAATATTCCTCCTTCAAAATTATATTAATCAATTCGTGTGCTCTGGCCACATACCAAAACACTTATTATCCTGGAAAGGCATCAATTTCAATACCTTTACTTGATTTCATTTATCAGCCAAATAATTACTTAAGGTGCATGCTCTGATTCCGGTGGAGGGTACAACCGAATATCATCGATATACACAAGACCCGAACCCTCGGGCTGCTGCGGACTGTTTCTGTCACCAAATCCAATACCAATCGTACTTACATTGGTAAGGTCAATGCCCTGGTCTGCAAACTCCTGCAAATCGATATTCCATTCGACCCACTCAGTTATCTGTGCCGCGTTTGGATTGTCGTTATTAACGAATGCGCTGTCATTGAGAATAACATACATTTGCTCAACAGCATTGGCTGCATCGCCTATGTACCACAACGTCAATGTTCCAATGCCGATCCGGGTCCAGTCAGCCAGAAAATCCAACGTCCTGGTTGCTTCAGAATTTCCGGCGGTAGTGTTGTCATAGAAATACGGCATTGACTGTTCGCCACTGTGAACGATCGTGGTCTCGACAAAGTGCTCTCCCGCCGGAAAATCAGGCTCATCGTAACCTATAGTGGAACCGTTTGTCTCAACGCCATATCCATCTATCCACGTACTGAATATCTCGTCGGGAGGATAGTCGTTGTAGTCCTCAAAATCGTCCACGACAAAATATTCGTGTGTCGTAAAGTCCCAGATGTCACCCTGCCAGATATTGAGAGCTTCGGCATTATTGACCTCATCAATCCGCCAGTAGTAAGTCTTGCCTAAATCGAGCGATAATGGGCCGTAGCTTGTGTCGGTTACTGTAACAACAACTGCCGTGCCGTCTATTACGGCCTGAATGTCATCGCTAAGGTAGACGATATGTTCAACCGCCTCCCTTCCCGCTTTCCAGCTAAGGATTGCATCCAAAGCAACTTCTGCCGTTCCCGGACTTGGAGCTGGTTGTGTTGCATGTACAGGTACGTGCAGGAATCGCACTTCGCTTAAGCCATATTGGTTCAGGATACCGCCCCAGTTACTGTGAGCAGTGAGCTTGACGTACTTCGCTGCCTCACCATTAAATTCAATCGTGGTATTGTGTGCGTAATCATCCTCACCAGGTGCCTGGGCAAACTCATGAGTGATTCCCAGTGTCGTATATTCGGTGCCGTCAAGAGAATATTCAACAGTAACTTCTTTGAATCCCAAACCGATCATTCGCTCCAGACTTTCATTAGAGTTCCATACCCACATTTCGTGAAGTTTGTAAACCTTGTCAAACTCAAATTCTATCCAGGTCGGCTGCTGCCCATCTCTGCTGCTCAACCACATATTTTCTTTACCTCTTTTACCATGCAACAAACCACTGCTATCCAATCCTGAGCCGTTCACGGTATTTTCAGGTTCTTTACCTTCTTCGCTGCTTGAAGCTGTAGCCGTTACCTGCTCAATGGGAAAACCAAAAGGAACTGTAAAACTCCAGACCTTGCCTGTATGTATCGTAGCACTATCGGCTTCAACCTCATCAACTCGCCAATAGTAGGTCTGGTCGAATTCAAGAGAGCCCGCAGGATCATAAGTGTTATCGCTTTGGTTTCTACTGACCAGTACGTTCATCGGATTGCCCCTGCTGGCTTCGTTAATCTCGTCGAAAATCGTTCCCAAATACACATCATGTTTCTGAGCAGATATACCCGGGGTCCATCCAAGAATCACATCATCCCATATACCTCCAGCTCCATCTGCAGGGATAGGCATAGAAGGCAATTCAGGCAAAAGCATCTTCCGAATCTCTTCCAGCGACAGCACTCGATTATAAATTCGTACATCATCCATTAAACCTTCATACCACCAGCGGTCAGCCGTACCACCCTGGCTGTTTCTCCCGAAGTTAACGAAATAATCATCATTCTTGTTTATAGCCCCGCTATGCTCAACTGTGGCTTCTAATTCTCCATCAATATACAAACTGAGTGCATTGCCATCATAGATACCGGCCAGATGGTGCCATATGCCGTTAAAGGAATCAGTCAATGGAGCCTCAGCCCTATGATAGCCTCCGGAATATATGTAAAATTCCAAGTTATTAGCATCGTCGATCCTCATTCCATACGTAAACTCACCTTTCATTACAAGGGCGTTGGGTACACCATTAGCCGCGCTATTTGTATTCACCCACATAGTAATCGTGATGACATCCGTAATGTCCAGACTCGGTCCATCTATCAACTCTACATAGTCACCAATTCCGTCAAATTGCAGTGCCCTATTAATTCGGCCGTCCACCCACCTCAGCGGAATGCTCGTTATGTTGCTATCGTTGCCATAGCTGCTCGAGTCGATTATTGTAGAACCGGTACCTTCATCGAACTTCCACCAGCCTACGAGACTTGGGTCTTGAGCATAGACTGTGTTTGTCATAATCAGACCAAGAACCGGAATAAAAATAATACGACAAATTAACTGCTTACACATAAAAGTCCTCCTTCACTCAATATATATGATTTTATTTGAAATGTAAATCGTTTAAACTGCAATATGTCAGAGCTGCCCTACAACTCTGCACCTCATATGATAACTCCTCCTCTATCCTGAAAGTATAAAGAGTTCAATTACCAGATGTTAGAATCGACAAAAATCTACTTCTTTTGTTGTCGCTCTGGGCTCCAGCATAATCATGTTAAAAACTACGCTACAATATGTCTCTCTAATTATATTTATACCAGATTATCCACTGTTTCTTCAAGGGAAAAATGTGCGTGAACCGACGTTTTGAGCAGATCATGGACCATCTTAATAATCGCTACCGAAAAGCACTTGACTTTACCACACCATCGAAAGTATACTCTGGCCCTTAACTTTAGATGAAAGAAAAAACTATGAGCACTTCTAAAGTCAGTCTTATCCTTGCTATAGCGTTTGTCATA
>CAZLIO010000176.1:0-7029 GCA_964559025.1 uncultured Pirellulales bacterium
GATAAGCGGTGATTTCTCTTTCCTTTTTGTCGATGACCCTGCTCTTTTTTGCTCTTCCCCAGCGGACCTTGTCGCGTGCTTCTTCGAGGTCAGCCATTTCGACATTGTTTTTATTGGCCATAGTTGCGGCCAGGGCAGCTTCGTTGATAATTGCCGCCAGGTCGGCTCCGCTGAACATAGGCGTGCCGCGTGCGAGTCTTTCCAGGCTGATATCGGGTCCCAATTTCACTTTTTTAGCGTGAACTTTCAGGATATCGACTCGTCCTTTTAAGTCCGGCAGTGGAACAAAGATTTGCCTGTCGAATCTTCCCGGTCGGGTCAGGGCGTGGTCTAAGATGTCCTGGCGGTTTGTCGCGGCAATGACAATCACCTGGTCGTTGGTATCAAAGCCGTCCATCTCAACGAGTATTGCATTTAGTGTTTGCTCTCGTTCATCGTGTCCGCCGCCGGCAAAGCCTGCACCGCGTTTTCGCCCGATTGCGTCAACCTCGTCAAGGAAGATGATGCAGGGCGAATTTTCTTTGGCCTGCTTGAAGAGGTCGCGTACTCGTGATGCCCCAACGCCAACGAACATCTCTACGAAATCGCTTCCGGATATGCTAAAGAACGGCACATCAGCCTGGCCTGCTATGGCCTTTGCAAGTAAGGTTTTTCCGCAGCCCGGCGGGCCTACAAGTAGAACTCCGCGCGGGATACGGCCTCCCAGGCGTTGGAATTTTTTCGGATTTTTCAAGAACGCGATTATCTCGGCTACTTCTTCTTTTGCTTCCTCTACGCCGGCCACATCCTCAAAGGTTACTTTGGCGCGGTCTTTTCCCTGCAGCCGATGTTTGCTTCGACCAAAAGACATGAGCATTCCGCCGGCCCCGCTGCGAAGGTTGCGTACAAACAGAAAGTAGAAAAGACCCACTAAAATAATTATTGGCAGGAACATGCTTATCAAATTAAAAATCCAGGTATTAGGCGGGGCAATGTCATTTTTTACTTTGTTTTCAGCCAACAAGCTCTCAAGCCGCTTGCCTTGTACTTCCGGGATATAATAAACCACAAAGGAATCCTTACCCTTGCCTTGGCGACTGGCAAGGCCTGCCTCATTGAATTTACCTATTATCTCCATATCCTTTATAGTAACACTATCGACGTGCTTGTTCTGGACATGCTCGACAAATTCATCCCACCTAATTTCATCAACCTTCTGCCACTGGTTGAGCATCATTATCATTGTGAATATCGCAATTGCGATTATAAGGTAGCTAAACGGTCCTCTCTTATAACGAGGCAGCGGCGGTTTTTTGCCCGGTCTGTTTTGTGGCCCGCGATGACTTGGCGGATTTGGCTTTTTGTCTTGGTTGTTGCTCATAATTCTTACTTACTATCCTCGTTTTCACGGGCTGGAAGCCCGTGCCACGTTAGGAAACTGTTGATTTAGTTGTCTGGCTAAACACATATCCTGCAAAAGCAGGGGTCCATAGCGAAAAAGCTGGATTCCCGCTTCCGAGGGAATGACAATTACTGCTTCCGCAACAGGAACTATTTAGTGATTCGATTCTTAATTCTACCATTTTTTTTCCATTAGTTCTACGATTTTCCTGGCCAGATTGTTTGCCGCAAGGCTTGAAGCGTATGTAAAATCCTGCTGTTGGTATTCAGAATAGCTTGCTGAGGCGGTGACCGATTGGTTATCAATGAGGAGCTCTCCTGTCATTAGATTTTTCCAGTTTACGAGGGCTTTGAGCTCCACTTCTTTTTCGAGAACCCGGCCTGTTTCGCGTTCGGTGCTTAGGGCAAATTCGGCGATTGAAACTATTTGGCCGCTTATTACGGTGTCGGCTCGGTCCCGGCTGGAGACTATCTTATAGGGCGTCTCTACCTCGATGCGCTTGGACAGGGCGTCGGAAAGCTCGTATTCGGTTCCTCGCCGAAAGGTCTGGTTGTCAAACATTTCCAGGCAGATGCTGTCCACGTCTTGTGGAAACAGCGATTCGTTGGAATAGCCGCTCAGTTCGGCGCATCCAGAAATAGCTAAAATAGGGAGCACAAGAGCACAAGAGCATAAAAGCAGAAGTGTCGCGGAGCTTTTGTATTTAGTGCTTTTATTAAGGTTTTGCTTCTTCATTTTTTGTCTCTTTGTCGCCCAAATTCGTGGTAAGCATTTCCTTTGCCATTTCAGCGGCTTTAGTGCCCGGCCAATCACCTATTACCATGTCAAAATAGAGATTGGCGGCCTGGCTCTTGTCGGTTCTTTGGTAGTATTGGCCGATACTAAATTGTTTGTAAGCTAATTGCTCGTCTATCTCTTTTATTATTTCATCAACATCTATTTCTTCGGCATCTTTGGGATATAATAAATTGAATTTTTCGTAGCAGCTTTTCGCGGTGTTCAGGTTGGAGGCGTCATAAAATGGTCTTTTATGCTCAGGGTGATTGTTGTAGGCAGCGTGTGAGCATCGAGCCATACCAAGCAGGGCATCGGCGCCGGTTTTTCCTGTTTGCCATTGCAGTGATATTTCCCACCATTTGAGGTATGCTTCGTTGAACAGCTCCCTTTTTTCGTAATGTTCAGCCACTGCTACAGCAGCCTTTAAACCGGTCGGGTTGTCGAGGCCCGCCCGGTCAGTAATCTTTTCCATAATTTTGACACCCTCGGCGTATCCTTTCATCTTGAAGACACGAAGCACCTTCATTTTGCGGCCGCCTAAATAAGCGGTTGCTATTGCGTACTGCCTGTCCAAAACCAGCTCACGAGATTCGCTCTCGGGCTGTTCGTTAAGGAGCTTATCATAAGTCCTGATTGCCTTCGTGAGCCGGCCTTTTTCTTCGTATTTTTGAGCTACGGCTACGGCGGCCTCGGCGCCAATTGGCGTGTTACCTGCACGGTCTCTTACCCTTTCCATAATTTCAAGGCCTTCGGAGAATGCTTTAACTTGGAAGATGCCCAGGAAAGTTTTTTTCTGACCGCCTAAAAAAGCCGTTGCAATTGCAAACTGCCTGTCTAAAGCCGCATCACGGAGCTTACTTTCCGGGTATTTAGTGAGCAGCTTGTCGTAGGTGTCGGCTGCTTTGAGGAAGTCGCCTTTGCAAAAGAGCATTTCAGCCTTGATAAAGGCGTCCAAATCAGGCCCTGCAATTTCGGGAAAGTCTTTTTTGAGTTTATCGAATGCCTCGCGAGCAGCCTTAGTTTGGCCGGTGTTGACCAGTTTTTTGGTTTCGGCAACCGCCAGCAGGAATTTGTCCTTACCCTCAGCGGAGACAGGCTTCCAATCCTGTCCTTTTTCCAAACGCCAGATATCCGCAGAGACCGTTGATAAAGCCGGCAGCACGGCCGCTATTGCCAGCGCTATAAATCGTATCCTGTGTTTTGGCATATCCCAAACCCACCACTGCTTTCGTAGTTCGATAGTTTCGCTACAGCCCGGTATTATACCTGTTCCTGAGGCCATTGCAAACCTACACTTTAAAATATAGTATCTTCCGATTTTTTCATTAAAATTGCAAGAAAACTTGTTTTTTGTGTTTTTGGGGGTTATAAAACGACAAACTAATGAAACGTATTTTGGGAAAGCTAATGGAGGTGTAACATGGCAAAGGATTTAGTGGTAATGCTGGTGGCAATTGCGGTCGTCCTGAGTGTGGCATTTATTGTCGGCTGCCAGTATGATGAACAGTGCGGTTTCAGGCTTGGCCTGGGAGAGGTTCGCTGCATAACGGTCGAGGATTATGTTGACAGGATGAAGGCCGGCTGGGTCGGGCAAATGGCCGGCGTGGGCTGGGGCGGGCCCACCGAGTTCAAGTTTAAGGGCCAAATCATACCTGAGGACAAGATGCCGCAGTGGGAGCCGAAATTGATTAACCAGTTCCGGCAGGATGACATCTATGTCGAGATGACTTTTCTGCGGACGCTTGAACTGCACGGCTTTGACTGTTCTATCCGCCAGGCGGGTATTGATTTTGCCAACAGCGGCTACCGGCTCTGGCATGCCAACAGGAATGGTCGTGATAATTTGCGGAAAGGCATTGCGCCGCCCGACTCGGGGCATCCGGAGTTTAACACACACGCCGACGATATAGATTATCAGATTGAGGCGGATTACGCTGGCCTGATTGCGCCGGGTCTGCCGAACGTGGCTATCAAGCTTGGAGAGAAGTTCGGGCGGCTGATGAACTATGGAGACGGCCTCTACGGAGGCCAGTTTGTCGGTGGGATGTATGCCGAGGCATTCTTTGAAAATGATATGGAAAAGATTGTCGAGGCGGGTCTGAAATGTATTGCGAAAGACAGTCAATATGCCGAATGTATCCGCGATGTGCTGGCGTGGTACAGGCAGAATCCCGATGACTGGGAAAAGACCTGGCAGCTTATCAACGACAAGTATCATCTCAACACTGCATATCGGCGTTTCTCCTGCAGCGGACCGAAAGGCGAATTCAATATCGACGCCAAGATTAACGGGGCGTATATTGTGATGGGGCTGCTGTACGGCAAAGGGGACCCGGATGAGACGATAATTATATCGACACGGTGCGGTCAGGACTCGGACTGTAATCCATCGAATGCAGGCGGCATACTGTTTACTACCATCGGGTTTAAGAATCTGCCGGACAAATTCAAATCAGCCTTGAATCCGGAGGGCAAATTCAGCCATACGCCATACAATTTCCCGACGTTAGTGGAGGTGAGCAAGAAGCTTGTTCGCCAGGCGGTCAAGCGGGCCGGCGGGCAAATGGGCAAGAACGCCGAGGACAAGGAGGTCTTTGTCATACCAGTCCGAAAGCCTAAGCCGACCAAGTTAGAACAGTGCTGGGAGGCCGGGCCGATTGCGAACAGTAAATTCACAGAAGAAGAGATGTCGCAGATAAAGGTTCCGGAAGAATAGAACCAATTTTGATAGAGCAGTCTGTGACATTAAATATTTGGTAGTGGCTGACACTCGTGATAAGCCATCCCCAAGCGCGTCCAGTATTTTCGGGACTCGCTTGAGACTGCCACCCTTCGCTTGAAAAATACAGATTATTTTCTTGAATTCCAGCCTTGTGTGTGTTATAAAGAGAATTGGAAGATTACATGTTGGGTATTTGATGTTTTGTGCGTTGCCCGGTAACTGTCGAAATACCCTCGAACGGTTACGCGGAATCTTTGTAGTTTTTCGATAGAGGCCGAGGCATTATTCGAGGCGCGGAGCTGTACAGGGACTTTGTGCCACAGAGTGAAGATTTCTGCATTTCAATTAACCGCTCAAATTGGGCTTTTGTAGGGATGGAGGCAGGGTCAAATTGAAAAAATTGTCCCGGGCAGGCACCGAATTTAGTGAAGGTGCGAATTTTGGTTGTTTTTTTGAAAACAACGAGCGCTTTGGTGGGCAAAGCATTGTCGTCGTTATTGTAACCTTTTATGAAGGAGCATTATTATGAGTAGAAGATTGATTTACCTGATTTTCTTTGTTTTGGCTATATGTCTGGTGGGTAATGTTCAGGCCAAAGACACGCAATTCAGAAATGTCGATCCCGGCAACAGCCTCTGGAGCACACCAGGAAACTGGGATAACGGTCTGCCGACTGTCGGCGACTGGGCCAAAATCAGAGGAGGAGCTCCCGGCGCGACAATTTCGAACGATGTCGGTGAGGTGCTGAAGATTGCCATTGGATATGACGAAGGGTCAGCCCTGACAGTGGTAGACGGTGGAAGCCTTACAACGGATCAGGATGTTGTTTTGGGCCGGAACAGTGACGGCACACTTAATATGATGGGTGGCATCATAGATTGCCACCGTGATTTGGAATTGGGATACAATAATCCGGCCGTCCTCAATATGACCGGTGGTACGATTATCGTTGGGCGTGACGTGGAGCTTCCTAAAGAGGGGAATGGGCAGACAACGCACGTGGATCTGCATGGGGGAACGCTCATCGTTAATGACGACTTACTGATGGGAGAGGGCGGCACCATGGACATCATAGCCGGGACGCTGATAATTGACGCCAACGCGGTCTCGACCGTTCAGGGATACATTGACAACGGTTGGATTACCGCCTATGACGGGAACGGCACGGTGCAGCTGGATTATGACGTTACGAATCCAAGCCAAACCACGGTAAAGGGTGTTCACAAGCTTAAACCAAATCCGATTGACGGTGGTAACGTAATCCCCGGCGAGGTGGAGCTAAGCTGGACATTGCCCGATCCGTGTGTGCCTGGTCAGCCTGTACTGGTTGACGTTTACTTCACCGACGACTGGGCAGCCCTGTATTCGTTTACCAACCCGGATGCCTTCCGGATTGCAAGCATGCAGAATGTGAGTTCCCTTGCCGTGCAAATCCAACCAAAGACGCGGTACTATTGGGCGGTCGATACCTATGTAGGCGATCCCAATGATCCGATTTTCGGGCCAATTTTTAGTTTTGTTGCAGATAATTCGCCTCCCAAAGTGGACGCCAGTGCCGATATAGTTACATGGCTGGTCGACGGTGTTGTCAGGACGGGGAATCTGGATGCGACCGTCACCGATGAGGACGCTTGTTCTGTGCAGTGGACGGTGATTAGTGAACCAAGTGAAGGGGCCGCTGTTATAGAGACAGCAACCGCCGAGGATACGGGCATTACCCTAACAATCCCGGGTGAGTATGTCCTGCAGCTGGAGGCCTTCGATGGTGAATATGCTGGTTCGGATACGGTCACAATCAACGTCTATAGCGACAGTTGCGAGGCAGCCCAATCACTGCCGGACTATGAACCCCTTATAGGGGACCTCAATGGGGACTGCCGGGTGGATGAGACTGATATGGCATTACTGGAGGAAAACTGGCTACAAGATAATTCACTGGTTGAAGAGTGGTTCGAGGTCGATTGACTGAAATCACTATAGACTTTAGCTTGACGGGGCGTTTGCGAATAGTAAATTCACGGAAGAAGAGATGGCGCAGATAAAAGTCCCGGAAGAATCAATCAGAACTTGATATTTACAACAAGGCGGCGATAAGCACAAAACTATCGCTGCCTTTTTCATTTGAAGTTTATGATGTGGTTTGCTATTG
>CAZLIO010000177.1:0-6705 GCA_964559025.1 uncultured Pirellulales bacterium
GACATCCGGCTGCAGTGAATTTTTGCTTGTTCCGGGCCAGGACTTTCAGGTCCAGGTCAACGGTGGGAACGAGCAGTTTTACGCTGTTGGCTTTGACAATCGACAGCAATTGCTTGATATAGCCGGGGTGTGTCGTCGGCTTGACCAGAAAGCCTTCGTCGCAAAGCTGCAGGGCCGAACTTAGGTCGGTTGTGTCTGTGCCGAAAAATGCAGCGTTTATCTTCAGTTGTTTAGCCGCCCGGCGAAAGCTCTTCAGCAGCGAGACACGTCTGCCGACGCAGGTGAATAAAACGCCCAGGTTATTTTTAGTTTTCAATTCTTTTGACATTTCGTTCATGCAGGTCTAAAATAACCGTTTTGGTCTTATAAATCGACCAAAAACAAGTGCCGGTTTAGTATTTGTTTGCTGATTGTTCCTTGTGGAATTTCAGATTAAGCAGGATTATTAAAGAGACGCGATTTGTGAGAGATTGGGCAGGGAAAATCAAAGAAAAACAAATCACCGTTGGCGTTTTGGGCCTGGCGTATAAAAAGGATATTGACGATTTGCGCGAGTCACCTTCGATAGAGCTGATTGAACTGCTGCAGCAAAAGGGAGCCAGGGTTGACTACAATGACCCGTATATCCCCAGAACCCATAAGCAGCGCCGGCACAACCTGCGAATGGCCAGCAAAAAATTGTCGGCAATAATGTTAGCAGGCTATGATGCCATTTTAATCTCGACCGACCACAGTGATTACGATTATAACTGGATTGTTAAGAACGCAAAGCTTGTCGTTGATGCCCGTAACGCCACGGCGGCGGTTCGCAGGGCAGGAAAAAAAGTGATAAAGGCTTAAATAATGGTACGAGGAGTTTTAATGCAGGTTCCACTTCTGGATTTGAAGGTGCAATATGCCGCCATTAAGGACGAGGTAATGGGGGCGATAAGTGAAGTTTGCGACAGTCAGTCCTTTGCCCTTGGTCCGGCCGTGGCCGAATTTGAAGAAAAAATCGCCGCATATTGCAACAGCAAGCATGCAATAGGAGTTTCAAGCGGAACTGATGCTCTGATTGTCAGCTTGATGGCTTTGGGAATAAAACCGGGTGACGAGGTTATAACTACTCCGTTCACTTTCTTTGCCACCGCCGGTTCCGTCGTCAGACTCGGCGCAAAACCGGTCTTTGTTGACGTTGAACCCGATTCTTACAACATCGAGGCGTCTGGTATCGAACAAAAGATAACCGAAAGGACGCGAGCAATTGTTCCGGTGCATTTATTCGGACAGGTAGCTCAAATGAAAGCCATTATAGAGATTGCCCGGCGTCACAATCTTGCCGTCATTGAAGATGCGGCACAGGCAATAGGCGCGAGCCAGGACGGCATCAAGTGCGGCAATTTCGGTGATTGCGGATGCTTTTCGTTTTACCCGGCCAAGAACCTCGGCGGTTTCGGCGACGGCGGCTTGGTAACAACCAATAGAGAAGACCTTGCTCAGAAAATCAGGGCCCTTCGCGACCATGGCCAAAATCCCCGATACTTCTATAAAATGATTGGCGGAAATTTCCGCCTCGATGGTATCCAGGGCGCCGTTCTTACGGTCAAGCTCAAATACCTCGACGGATGGAATGAAAAACGAAGGCAAAACGCCGCCGTTTATGACAGTCTCTTCGCCGATTCACCGGTTAAAGCGCCTAAAATTGAAGCAAACAACGTCAGTATTTATCACCAATATACCATTACTGTGCCGGAAAGAGACAAGCTGCAAAAATTCTTGGCCGAGAACAATATCGGCTCTGCGATATTTTATCCAAAGCCGTTACACCTGCAGGAATGCTTCAGTGACCTTGGATACAAGCCGGGCGATTTTCCGATTGCTGAGCGGCTTTGTAACGAGGTTTTGTCTCTGCCGATTTATCCTGAACTTGTACCGAGCCAGGTTGAATATGTAGCCAAAACCGTACTTAAATTCTACGGAATAAGTTAGGACGATAAGATGCTGAAAGTAAACGAAAATCCACCAATTATCTGGCCCCAGGTAGAATCGATACGTGAATTTGCCGGCCAATGGTGGGTTGCCCATACAAGGAGCAGGAACGAAAAGGCCCTGGCCCATGATTTAATGAGCAAAAATATCAGTTACTTTCTTCCGATGAGCTGGAAGGTTCGGCGTCGAAGCCGTAGAACGATACGCTCGTTCCTGCCTTTGTTCAGCGGATATTTGTTCTTCTGCGGCCAGGAAGACCAACGGGTTGAACTATTGAAAACAAATCGTGTTGCGAACCTCATCGAAGTGCACGACCAGCAGACATTACTCGACGAATTAGTGCAAATTGCCCATGCCCTTCGAAGCGGTGCTCCGTTGGTACCGCATAAGTACATCAAGGCAGGGGAACGATGCCGAGTCATAGCAGGGCCTCTAATTGGCCTGGAGGGTATTGTGGTCACAACGCGTGGCGCTACGCGCCTGGTGTTGCAGGTGGATATGCTCGGCCAGGCCGCGAGCGTTGAGATAGACATCGATATGATAGAGGTTCTGGGTCGTTGATAAACAACGGATTTAACGGAGATGCTTTTCATTAAATAATGAATTAAAAGTGAACTAAAGTGCCTAAAGTGAGCTAAAGTTACAAAAAAGAATACCCAACCTGCTTCGACGGGCCCAGCACGGCGAGTATCAAACAAGGATTGATGAATGATGAAGAAAAATAGATAAGTTCGACATTCGATATTTCTTGTTGATTATTCATTATTCATTCCTTTTAACTTTAGGCACTCTAAATTTTAGGCACTTTAGGCACTTAACTAACAGGAGTTGATAGAATGCAGATTTGTGTGGTTGGTGTTGGTTATGTCGGATTGGTAACAGCAGGGTGTCTGGCAGAGGCTGGCAACAATGTTGTGTGTGTGGACAATGATAGTGAGAAAATTGCCCGTTTGAGAAATGGGGTGATACCTATTTATGAGCCGGGTCTGACTGAGATGGTCAAACACAACGAAAAGCTCGGCCGACTACACTTTACGACCGATTTAAAATATGGCCTGGACAATTCGCTTATTATTTTTCTTGCGGTCGGGACCCCGTCGGCAGAGGATGGCTCGGCCGACATATCGGCAATCCTTTCAGTTGCCTCCGATATCGCCGAGAACCTCAGTGACTATCGCATCATTGCAACGAAAAGCACTGTGCCGGTAGGTACACATAAGAAGGTAACGGATATTATAAAATCGAAGACTAAAACGCCGTTCGATTATGTCAGCAATCCGGAGTTTTTGAAAGAAGGCGCCGCCGTTGAAGATTTTATGCGTCCCGACAGGATAATCATCGGGACAACCAATCAGGAAGTTCAAAAAATAATGAAACAATTGTACAGCCCGTTTATGCGAAAGAGAAGCCGAATACTATTTATGGACCCTGCTTCGGCTGAAATGACAAAATACGCAGCTAATACAATGCTGGCAACGAGAATCTCATTTATGAATGAAATCTCGGCACTGTGCGAGAAACTCGGTGCTGATATCGAACGGGTAAGGTGGGGGCTGGGCAGTGATTCAAGGATTGGCTCGGCTTTTTTGTTTCCAGGTGTCGGCTTTGGCGGCAGCTGCTTCCCGAAAGATATTCGTTCATTGATTCATACGGGCACTGTGAACGGGGTTGAAATGACGATAGCCAAGGCTGTCCGGCAGGTAAATTTAAATCAGCAGGAGCGATTTGCAAAACTCGTTATAGATTATTTCACCGGCCGAGACGACCAGACCACATTGGCGGTCTGGGGACTGGCGTTTAAGGCAAAAACCGATGATGTAAGAGAATCCCCGGCAATTTACTGTATAAAAAAGTTCCTCGATTTCGGAATGAAGATAAGGGCCTATGACCCTGAAGCGGCCCAAGCGGCGACGACGGCCCTGGAAGGTAAAACGGGGATCCGCCACGGGCGGACTTCTAACAGGCGAATCGAAACCTTCCAAAATGGATACGATGCACTTGAAAATGCTGATGGACTTGTTATCTTCACCGATTGGCAGGAATTCCGAAACCCCGACTTCGGGCTTATCACAGCGAAACTAAAAAAACCCGTTATCTTTGACGGCAGAAACCTCTACGAGCCCGACGTAGTTAAACAGGCAGGAATTGAATATTACAGTATCGGAAGGGCACCCGTTTGAAAATGTCTTTTGTTTAAACAAGACTTTTGAAAAATCGAGGTTAGGCATACTTTGAAAAAGAAAAAATTGTTTTTTGATTTTTTCTTTTCAAACAGTGATTTGTTGTTTAATAGGAAGTGAACTAATTATTTAAGAAAATCGAAAAAACCGGTTTTCTTAAATAATATATGCCTAACCTCAATTTTGCAAAACTTCAATCTAAAATAAAGGATAAGATTATGGACATTGTTATTAAAAGTTTAGGTATAGTTTTCTGTATAATGGGAATTGTGTATTTGCTGAGGCCGGACATTATTAAATGGCTGATGGAATTCTTCAAGCAGGGCAAACGCATATACTTTGCCGGAGTGATAAGATTTGCTCTGGCCATCGTTTTTTTCGCCGGTGCTCGTGAATGCAAATACCCCTGGCTCATATTTGCTTTTGGGCTCCTTTTCATAATAGGAGGCCTCTTGATATTTGTACTCGGGCCTGAAAAGATAAGACGGATGCTCGAGTGGTACCAAAAGCAGCCGGTTCTAATTTTTCGTGTCATCGCTGTAATCGTCCTGGCCGTAGGAGCAATCATTATCTTTTCCGCGTAAGGCGAAATCGTCGCTTGTGACCCATCGCTCGTGCCTCGGGTCACGGAACACAAGAAACGTGAGACGTAATATGAAGGTATTGATCACGGGAGCTGCTGGTTTCATCGGTTCACATTTATGCGAACGCCTTCTTACAAATGGCTGGACGGTCGTCGGCGTTGACAATTTCGATGATTTTTACGACCCGCAAATCAAACGACGAAACATCAGCGACTGTCTTAAAGACGAAAATTTCCAGCTCATCGAAGCCGACATCCGTGACGGTGCAGCTATGGACAAAACGGTTGGTGACGGCGTCGAAATAATTGTCCATTTGGCCGCCCTGGCCGGCGTTCGCCCATCGATTGCCCAGCCGTTGCTTTACGCCGACGTCAATGTCAATGGAACAATGGTCTTGCTCGAAGCAGCTAAAAAACATAAAGTCGGCAAATTTATTTTCGGCTCAAGCTCCAGCGTCTATGGCAACAACGAAAAAGTGCCGTTCTCCGAGGAGGATAACGTTGATTTTCCCATTTCGCCATACGCCGCAACCAAAAAAGCCGGCGAGCTTATCTGCCATACATATCATCACCTTTCCGGGATTCATATAACCTGCCTGCGTTTTTTCACAGTGTATGGTCCTCGGCAAAGGCCGGATTTGGCCATCCACAAATTCGCAAAACTCATCGAGCAAGACAAACCCATACCCGTTTATGGCGACGGCACTATGATGCGCGACTTTACTTATATCGACGACATAATTGACGGTACAGTCGCGGCGATGGACAAATGCGAAGGCTTTAATATCTATAATCTCGGCGAGTCAAAACCGATAACGGTCAACGATTTGGTCAGTGAAATCGAGAACGCGCTTGGTAAAAAAGCCGTCAAGGAATATCAGCCCCCTCAGCTGGGTGACGTCGAACGCACATATGCCGATATAAGCAAAGCCGCCAAAGAGCTCGGTTATAATCCTTCAACAACCATCCAGCTCGGCCTCAAAAATTTTGCTGCTTGGCTAAGAAAAAAAATGTAAATCAATTTTACTTCGACGAATTTTTAGAAATAGCCTTGAAAACCATTACCACCTTCACTATTATTTGCACGCCTAAGTGATGAAAAGCTACAGTTTTAGAAGGTGACCATATAAAAATATTTAGGAGAAAACACAGTGATAGACAAAAAAGCAGATTTGGCCGGGCCGGGCATCGGCGACTATGCGGAATTAGAGAAAACCCTTCCACAGGATTACAGCTCTTTATTGAATCCCAAGGAGACGCAGATTGCTACCTATGCCGCCAAAGACTATATTGAGGAAAATCTCTGTAAGGAACTGAATCTGATTCGCGTGACCGTTCCTCTTATCGTGGACGTTGAGAGCGGCGTCAATGACATGCTGGACCGCGACGGTTCACGGACTCCAATCGGGTTCCACATCTCAAATGACCATGACAAAAATCCGATAGATGCTCAGGTCGTCCAGGCCGCCACCAAGTGGAAACGCATGGCCCTCAAGCAGTTCGATATGAAGGTTGGCGAGGGCCTGCTCACTGATATGCGTGCCGTACGCAAGGACTATTTCCTCGACCACGACCACAGTGCCTACGTTGACCAGTGGGACTGGGAGCTGGCCATAACAGCCGAGCAGCGCAACCTGAAGCTGCTGCGTGAAGTGGTAGAGAAAATATGGAAGGTCATCAAAGGTGCCGAGGTCCACGTCCAGGAGCTTTTCCCTCAATTGAAAACCGATAAATACCCCAGCCTCCCCGATGAGCTGACCTTCCTCCACGCCGAAGAGATACTCGAAAAATACCCAAACCTGCCGCGTAAGCAGCGAGAGACAGCAATCGTGCAGGAGTACCCCGCCATTTTCATCATCGGCATCGGCTCGGTCCTCGAGGACGGCTACCCGCACGAAATGCGCGCCGCCGACTACGACGATTGGATTACAGAGACAACTTCCGAAGATGGCCGGACAAGGCACGGCATTAACG
>CAZLIO010000177.1:6715-7010 GCA_964559025.1 uncultured Pirellulales bacterium
ATTCTCGTCTGGAACCCTGTAACGAAGCGCCGGCACGAGCTGACATCTATGGGCATCCGCGTCAACGCTGAAACGCTAAGAAAACAATTAGAGCTTTCAGGCCAGCTCGATATGCTGAAGTTCCCTTATCACCAGGCCATCTTGAATGATGAGATTCCGCTGAGCATTGGCGGCGGCATAGGCCAATCACGTACGTTTATGATTCTCTTGAAAAAGGCCCACATCGGCGAAGTCAGTGCAACCGTCTGGCCAAAAATACTAAAGGACATGTGCAAAAAGAAAAACATCCACGTGA
>CAZLIO010000178.1:0-6982 GCA_964559025.1 uncultured Pirellulales bacterium
CAGACTATCCAGGGAATATCTTGAAAAGAAAAGGCAAACTGATGGCGTTCCAATTGTAGGCAGAGTAGCGGCGGGGGAGCCGATATTAGCCGAAGAAAATATCGAAGGATACATAGACCTGAAAGACTTGTTCGGCCGGTCTAACCCCCTGCCCCGACTTGCGTCGGGAGACGCAGGGGCCAGGAATAGATTTATTTTAAAGGTCGTCGGTGATAGTATGGCTGATGAAGGTATTATGGATGGTGACTACGTAGTGATACAGCCCCGTCAAAAAATCGAAGACGGCCAAATCGGCGTGGTACTGCTGGATGATGAAGCTACCGTTAAAAGAATACATTTCCAGCGGGGCCGAATAGCACTTGAACCGGCCAACAAAGCAGCAGGATATAAGACTAAATACATAAGGCGGGGCGATAAAAACGTTCGTATAATTGGTAAGGTAACAGGCTGTTTCAGAATGCTGTGAACCCCGCCCCTCCGAGGGGCTGGATGAACAGGAGCAACAATGTCTGGTCAGATTTACATAGGCATAGCAGGCTGGTCGTATCCGGACTGGAAGGGAATCGTCTATACAACCTCAAAGATTGACCAGCTTGAATATATAAGCAGGTTCGTGGACTGTTTGGAGATTAACAGCACTTTTTACCGGCCGCCGTTTGAAAAAACCACAAAATCATGGCTGGAGAAAACCGCCAGGCGCCCGGATTTTTTCTTCACCGCCAAGCTGCACCGAAGCTTCACCCACGAAGGCAAGGTCGATGCGGAAATCATAAGGCATTTTCATAAAGGCTTTGAACCTTTTCTCGAAGCGGGCAAGCTCAGGCATCTGCTGATTCAATTCAGATATGACTTTGATGATACTAACCGGAATCGACAGCATTTAACTGAGATAGTAAGAAGTTTTTCTGAGGCGTTTAGTTTGGCGGTGGAGGTAAGGCACAAATCATGGCAAATGCCGGATGCTCTGGAATTTTTGGAAGGGCTTGGTGTTTCGATTTGCAATCTTGATTATCCAACAACCTGGAACTCCTTTGACATGCAGCAGTGTACGGTAGGAAAGAATGGTTATTTCAGGATGCACGGCAGGAATGCGGAAAAATGGTTCAGCAAGGCAGGCAGAGATGAGACTTATGACTACTATTACAATGAAGATGAGCTTACTCAAATAAAGCAGAGGGTCGATGAATTAGCCAAAGCACTTAAAACACTCACTGTTATTACCAATAATCATTATCGAGGTGCTGAGCTTGCCAACGCACTTGAGCTAAAGGCCTTAATCACCGGTCAAAAACAACCCGTTCCCGAAGGACTTTTGAGAGCTTATCCGAACCTGACAAGGATTGCTTCAAATAAGCAGCTTTTTTAATATGACCAGTGTAATCAGGATATGAAGACCAAAGAGAAAGTAATCTGTATTCCGGATTTGTCGACAAAGTATCGGCAATCTTTGTTTGAGGCGGTGGTGTCGGCGGGATTTCCATCACCGGCTGCTGACTATGAGGAAGATAAGCTCGACTTAAACAGGTATTTGATTAAAAATCCGGCGGCAACATTTTTTGTAAGGGTTACCGGCGATTCTATGATGGGGGCCGGGATTTATTCGGGCGACCTTCTGGTGGTGGACCGCAGTCTTGAACCAAGAGACAAAAGCGTGGTGATTGCGGTCATAGATGGTGAGCTGACTGTCAAAAGAATCAGAATAGGGAAAAAGAAAATAACTTTAGAGCCGGAAAACGAAAACTACTCTGTTCAGCAAATCACTGAAGATACCGACTTTCAGGTCTGGGGAGTAGTTACCAATGTGATACACGCCTTATGAAAGGGTTCCCGCCTTGCGGGGTTCCAAAGACATATTTGCACTTGTAGATTGTAATAATTTCTATGCCTCCTGTGAGCGGGTATTTAGCCCGAAATTGGAAGGCAGGCCGATAGTTGTATTATCGAACAACGATGGTTGTGTTGTCGCCCGCTCAAATGAAGCAAAGGCATTGGGTATAGGTATGGGCGTTCCGGCCTTTGAAATTGAGGACATTATAAGAAAAAATGGTGTTGAGGTCTTTTCGTCAAACTACGCCCTTTATGCCGATATGTCCAGTCGGGTTATGGAAACTCTATCGGCCTTTACACCTGATATGGAGGTATATTCAATTGACGAAGCATTTCTGGACCTTGCCGGCTTTAACTGCTCTTTGATGGATTATGGCCGAAAGATATGGAGAACTGTCAAGCAGTGGACAGGCATGCCGGTAACTGTAGGTATAGCCCGAACGAAAACTCTGGCAAAGATAGCCAATAGGGTCGCTAAAAAATCTGCCTGCACCTGTGTTTGCCTCGACACCTGTACCCGCGTTTTCTGTGCGGGCAGCACAGGTGCGGGCACAGGTGAAGCAGGCACAGGTGCTAAAGCAAACGGAGTATTGGCCTTACCCCCGCGTTTTCTTGCGAAAGCAAGAGCGGGGGCTTATCTGGAAAAGGTTCTGGCTGAAACACCGGTAGAAAAAGTGTGGACGGTAGGCATCAAAACAGCCCTGAAATTAAAAGGCGCAGGCATCAAAACCGCTCTTGCCTTTAGGGATGCGGATATTGGCTGGGTTAGACAAAAATTCGGAGTGGTAGGCGTAAGGACTGTTTATGAGCTGCGTGGTATTAGCTGTTATCCGTTAGAGCAAAATCCGCCTGTTAAAAAATCGATTACCGTATCGCGTATGTTTGGCAGGCCGGTAGAGTCTATTGAAGAGTTAAAAGAAGCCATTGCAAGTTACGCATCAAGGGCGGGAGAGAAGTTAAGGGGACAGGGTTTGGCTGCCGGTGTGATGACGGTTTATGTTACAACCAGCCGTTTTATCGAAAATAGATATTTCAATTCTCATACTGTTGAGTTTGCTGTTGCTACCAGCGATACGATAGAGTTGATTCGCAGCGCCTGTCGATGTATTGACAGGTTATATCGTAAAGGCTGTGCATTCAAAAAATGTGGGATTATATTCAACGCTCTTGTGCCTGAAAACCAGGTTCAAAAGGGCCTGTTTGATAACGTTGACAGATTAAAGTCTCAGCGGCTGATGCGGGTGATAGATTCCATAAATACCAGGTTAGACAGCCCCTTGCAGTGGGCGGCGGAAGGTTTAGCCCAACCGTGGAAGGTTAAATTCAAAAGGCGTTCCTGCCGATATACAACCCGCTGGGATGAGCTTCCAGAAGTGGCTTTGTGCCCATGACAGACAGCCTCTACAGAGATGAGGTCAACCGTCACCCCGATATTGGTAGATGACAAGGAGTACTTTTTATGAAAACTATCATACGATACATAGTCGCATCTTTTGCCCTCGGTGTTCTGCTGTCGGCAACGGCATCGGCAGGTGCCGAAAAAACACGGATTTCCATTGCCGATGGCCAATGGCGTCTGAATGGGGGCCTAACGTATCCTGGGACGCCGGCTGAAGGGCTGTTGATGAACGTGCGGATGGTCAACGCTGTCTTTGAGGACAAACACCGGCCCTCATGGGGATTCATGCACGAGAAGATCAACCAGCATTTTCCCTTTCATTTCAAAGGGAGCGGGGATGATCCCCCGGTCTATGCCGGGTTAAGGCACCTGACTAATCTATCCTCAGATAGGGATGATGCGGCAGAAGAAAAGAACTATTTTCCGCCGCCGGAATCCAGAGGCGGCTGGAGAAAACTCGATAAGACCGACGAAATCAGACGAATTGCCGGCATAGATCCCGATAGACTGTCCGAGCTGAAGGACTGGCTCCTGGCATCCGACAAACGCAACTTTGCGGCAGTGGTTGTCCGTAACGGTTATATTGTGCTCGAAGTGGAGCGGGGCAACAGCGCCAAGACCGACTCGCGCCGGGTGGCTTCCGTTTCAAAAGCAATCTGTGCTACCGTCCTGGCCATCGCCTCACAGCAGAGCCAGCAGGGTCTGATGCCAAGGAAGATGACTTTTGACGACCCGGCGTTTCGGTTCATACCCTGGGCGTATCCCCTGAGCGACCCGCGCAAGGAGAAGATTACGGTCAAACAATTGTTTAATCATACCTCCGGTATCTGCCCCGAGGCGACCGGGGCAAGCAACCGTGGAACGTGGGAATACATCCTTGGGCATAGCGGGGACCCGAAAACAGCGAGGCTCGCATTCGACCCCGGCACGGCGTCCGGCTATTCCACCCACGCCTTACATCATGCTTCGTTGGTCTGCGAGAATGTCACAGGCACGCCCTATGACCAGTTCGCCATCCGGGCGTTATTCAAACCCTTAGGCATCGAGCATTGGTGGTTCCAATATTTCGCTGGCGGCAAGGAATATGGGCGGCATCCCTCCCATGGGATGGGTATGCCGGCACGAGATCTGGCGCGAATTGCGTATTGCATGCTTCACAGCGGCCGCTGGAAAGAAAAACAGGTAATTCCGAAATGGTTTGTCGAACAGACCGCAGAGCCCACGCACAAGGTAAAAGGCCTGGAAATGCGCTTCAAGATAAATGCTGAGACATTCTCCCACGGTTGGCAATTGCCCACTCGTTTGAGAGACGCGAGCGTCCGCGGCATGCCCGAGGACGCACGTTACAAACCCGGCTCCGGCGGCCAGCTCATCGCCTTCATTCCCAGCCTGAATCTCGTAGTCACGCGGCAGACTGGCAGCAGCGGCTCTTGGGAGTATGAGGAGTACTTGCGACGAGCGTGCGAGGCGGTTATGCTTCAAGGTCAAGTGAATTCCGACGGAACGATGTAACTTATTAGTTCTTGTTGCTCAAGCAGTATTTGTCATTCCCGCGGAGGCGGGAATCCATTTTTTCGCTCTGTACCCCTGCTTTCGCAGTGGTGACATCATCGGTTTTTGTTTTCCACAACAGATACTAATTAGCTACGAGCGGACTGTGACACAACGGACAATTTGAGGCCTGCACTATGTCATGTAAACATGTGGATTGCCTCGCCGCTGTATGCTCGATGACTGATTCCGATCGAAGGCGGCAAGCGACAAGCCTGTCAACAGGGTGAGCATCTCAGTTATGCTGTTGTTCGTCTTCCACATAATGGGCGTCGTCCGGACACGCGGACACTATTTTGTTCGGTACAAGACAAGCACAATATCCTCATGAAGCTGCAGTGAGACGGGGATCGCTTTTCCATTACTGCTCACCCGGGGGAGAGTCGACCGCTTTGCGTCACTGGGGTTAAGTGTTTCCGCGGAGTACTGCCCCGGCGGCAGAGACAGACTTATCTCGAGCGGCTTGGCTCCGCACGGTTTCAAATCATACACCCGCTCGTCAACGAAGTACAAAAGATAACGTCCGTTACTGTCGGTGCTGGCCGCGTAGCCGTATCCGGGAATCTCCTCCGGAAGAATACCAGTGGCCGGTGACAAACTTGACAGGTCGTGCTCGGCCAGGAGTTGTCTTAAGATGCTGAACCACTCGCGCAGCACGCGTCCGTCCAGTCGCCGCCCGTCGCCAATCGGAGCTTGGCCTGAGCCGGTTTCATCCTGGGGCGTAAAGGACCAGTCCAGATTGTTGTAGCCGGCACCTCCGGAAAGCAGCATTTCCCATGCCTCGGCCCGGTTGACCGCATAACGCTCCGCGTTGCCGCGCACGATGCCCGAAAACGTTTCGTCGTAAACAATCGGCTTGTGAAACTTGTCACGCTGCCGCAGGAAGTGCCATATCTGTCCGGCTTGACCGTTGGGTGGTCCGGTGTAGTGAAACCACCAGCCGCTGGCCTGTGTCTTCGACGAGATGTAGTGGTAATTGATGATATCGATGTGGGGGTCTTTGAAGTAGACCTCGTCGTCGTTGCGCATGCGCGGTCTTGCATCTTCGTCCACAGCTTGAAACCGGAAATGGGCATTGACGGCGATCAGATGTTTCTTGGGCAGATTTTTCTCGGCCTCCCGGAGTACACCAGCCAGGTGCCGCTGCCAGGCGATTACTTTGCGTTCTTCGTTTTCCAGAGAATCGAGCTTACCGCCGCTGAGGTTCGCTTCATTGCAAATCTCGTAGTAGATATTATCGAGCTCGTTCAGCTCCTTCGCCAGCTTGCGAACAAAACGCTCCTGAAACGCCACAACCGTTGGATCATCCAATGTGATGAAGAGATTCGGCCGTTTGATGTTTACACCCACACCGTTGATATTATTGTCCTTATGACTTGGGAACAGTGCGTACCGGAAGGAATTGTAGGGCTTGCTGAAAAACGTGACTTCGCAAACGACCCCCCGCCGGGCGCACTTTCGCAGGAAATCCTTGAAGCGAATAAAGTAAGCCGGGTTCCAACTATCGAGATCAAACTTGCCGAGTCCGTCCAGGGCCTGTCCGTGCCCGGATACACGCTGAAACGGCAGAACGGCAGCGGACGTTTTTGGCGCCAGGGTGTTTGCTTCGACCATGCTGCGGATATCGCCCGGACTGCCGTTGGCTGTTTCGCGGTAGAACGCGAAAATGCGCGTCATGTTCTGACCCGTTCGTTGCATCTCCTTCAGATACGCATCGTAATCAAAGTCACCGTTGACCACGGCTCCGTAATGCTCGGCTGATGTCAGTATCTTCATGGGCTTACCTCGGTACACGAAGACACGGTGATTATCAGGATGGACCGAGAAGACTGCCGTCGCCTTGGACTTGGCGTTTAGCGGATTGGCTGCGACTTGGCGGACTCCTAAAAATACTTGCCTCGCGAGGACCACGATGGTCACATAGAAGATGTAACGGCTGACTTTCATTGTTCGCTCCAGTTGCTCATCGATAAACTCACTCTTGTTCCAGTTATCATCATCGTCTCAGTTTCGTCTCTACAACTCAGATGAAAACATTCTTAATGCCCAATCGCCGCCCTGAAGCGGAACGGTCGACAGCGCCAAAATGGCAAGTGGAACAACGAAATCACAGAATTTATATCTCGTAGTGTCTCTCCGTTAAAATAAAGTAAAGGCTTCTGCAAAATTGAGGTTAGGCATATATTATTTAAGAAAATCTGTTTT
>CAZLIO010000179.1:0-6971 GCA_964559025.1 uncultured Pirellulales bacterium
TTTAAAGAAATTCACCCTTACTATCGATTGGCCCGCCAAGTCGGAAAAGAATTAGCTCTGGCCGGATTCACTGTCATCACCGGTGGTGGGCCCGGTATCATGGAGGCTGCCAATCGCGGCGCCAAAGACGCCGATGGTAAGAGCATCGGCTGCAATATCGTTCTGTCTCAGGAACAAAAACCTAATCCCTACCTGGATCGGGTGATAGAATTCGATCACTTCTTTGTACGCAAGGTCATGCTGGTTAAATACTCCTGTGCGTTTGTGGTCCTCCCCGGCGGATTCGGTACCCTCGATGAAGTGTTTGAAACCGCGGTACTCATGCAAACCGACAAAATACAGGAATTCCCGATTATTTTAATGGGACGATCCTACTGGGATCAGATGCATGACTTTCTCAGACAGACCCTTGTGCCTGAGAAGACCATTAATACGGATGACCTTGCTCTGTTTCAATGTACAGATGATCCCAAGCATGTGATTCATATCATTCAAGCCCGTCAGACATAAATCAGCGAATAATATTTAATGAGTGGTGGGAATTCAACGAAAAGGAATCAAAGTTGAGTAAGCCAAAAGAATGAAATCTGTTCGTCTATATTCTCGTAGAATCTACAACCTAGTACAACCGAAAGATTGATTATACACCTATTTTATCAAAATGCTCATTTTATAAGTGGAGATATATTAACGATTTATCAAAAACATGAAATTTGTAAACGTTTTCAACGAAGATATGAAGCACTAAAGTGCAGGCGTCGAATAGAAAAGAGCAACCATACGATCAAGAGATTTAGCTTGCTGCCTTAATGTAACGGCAACCGAACTCCAAACTTTCAGATTAGGTGTGAGCCCTGAACCTTATGGGGGCAGGAATAGGAGCAGGTATTTACAGGGGGCCGGGGAATGGTAAAGGGAATCAGCAGAAACAAACAAAGCAGAAAACCGATAATGAATCTGGCTGAGACTAAATTTAGCAGAAACTCTTTTTTAGCAATTTTCCATATCATTTCCTGTTCTTTATCTTTCTATCTTCGGCTCAGGCTTTACCTATGGCTTCGAGACAACCAGCTGGATCGGCTTGGCCTCCACTCTTACCTCGGGATTATAGTATTCATAAGCTGCAGACTTAGGTGTTTTGGCTTTGAGCGGGTACTTAGCTAATAGTTGATATTGGATCTCAATCGGCTTTCCATGGACAACCTCTCTGAGGTAAACGATAATCTGTCGACCAGTAGTCGAATACTTTTCGATTACTTTATCCTTAACCAAACGGTTCAATTTGTCTGGTATCAGAGCAAATCCCGGCGGTAAACCGAGATCCACAATGACCATTTTGGCCCGACCGGGGCGATTGTTGGCTACAGTAGCAGCAACATTGATGATATCCTCAGCGGCCAACTGTGTTCGATCATACTCGACTTTGATAGTCATCGGTTCTTTTCGAATCGGTAAAACCTTTTCCGGATACGGCATGTAATAACGACCAATAACCTGATAAAGCAGTGCACCCTCACCCTCAAATTTAAGAGTAACTGTATTTTCCCCTTTATGGGTGTGGTTTTTTAAATCAACAAGTTGAAGAACATCACTGTTATTTTCGTCCACCGTCAGTTTGGAGATACTCTTTTGGTCGAATATAACATTCACAGTCGCGTTCGTTCTGGCTGTGGCCCCTCGTTCTGCCATGAGCATTGCCCTTAGTGCTTGAATTGTCGCCTGAGTTGACTGCCATGTTCCGTATGCATCCTTTTTCTTTACCAGATAGGTTATAGCCTTAGTGACTGCGCCCAGCTCCCGTCCAGAGCGGATAAATGCCTGCACTGCAAGAGCAGTTACTTCAATGTCAGCCGCCACACCGGAGCCGTGTGTTGGTGTCTCGGATTGTGACGGCCAATAAACCACGTTTTCTTTCTCTATTCGCTTCTCGAAGAGCGTTTGCAGGACTGAAAGTGTGGTCTTATCCTCCGGATCAACTATGGCCAAAGCGTTGGCGGTCAGGGCAATAGTATAATTGTCCTTGATATCATCGAGGTGTTTTCGCAGATAATCTATACCCTTACTAATTTCCGGCCCTTCATATCCGGTGGATGCCAGTGCCCATGAGATGTATGCCGTGTTGCGGAATACATCATCGGTAAACTTATTAATCGCGCCTTCACGAATTCCACCTTTTGACGGCTTATACGAGCCATCACTCTCCTGGCACTTCGCCAGCCATTGTTGTGTACGACTAATAATGGCAGGGTCCACCTCATAGACCTTGCTCATATCATAAAATTCCATAAGCCCGTATGCGGTCAGGATTCGGTGAGCCGGTGCTTTCCCGAACCACTCAAATCCACCACCCGAAACCTCATAGGAAACAAGACGCTGGTAACCGGCGTTGATGAATCCCTCAGCCTTCATCTGCAACTCCGGTGTAATTTTGCCAGCGGTTTTCATGTAGTCCAAAACCAGGACGTTCGGATACGTTACCGAAGAGGTCTGCTCGAAGCAGCCGAAAGGCATGCGCAGCATCTTGTCAAGCCCCTCGACCAATTGTGAAAATACACCAGGATATATCTTTACGAATATCTTGCTTGCCTCATCGATGGCTCCGTTTGGTATGTTAATAGCATGCGTGATATTTCCTTCCAGCCGACCACTCTCGCTGACAAGGTACTCTTTGCCATCCGGCACAATCTCAACGGTTCGGGCGACTGCATCGCTCTTCTTGGATCCGTGGGCCACTACAGTAAACTTCCGAAAACCGATCTTGCGGGCGGTTATTGGGAAATACACAGCCCTTACTTCTGAAGGGCCAAGTGTGACCGTTTTTTCCGCCAGGCCTTTGAGCTCAAACCAGTCCTTTTTTTCGACCTGCAACAGAATCTTCTGGTTGGTTTCGAGGTAGTTGTATATCGCCACAGGCACGTGGACCTCATCGTTCTGCGTTAGTGAAACGGGAAAATCGATATCTACGAAGAAATCCTGGAATACGCGAATCCCCGCTGTCGTTGAACCAAGCTGGCCTGTAGCAGAGGAGGCCATGCATGTCATGCGCCACGTGGTTATCGAATCAGCCAGCGGGATATCAAGAACTGCCCTTCCACGACCGTCGGTGATTACCACAGGGTTGTAGTACAATGTCTCGGGAAAATACTGTCGGATGCGGACCGGCTCGGCAGAGCCACCGGCTTCTTCTCGGCTTGATGAGGTACTTTTTGACTCCGGCAATTCTGCCCATGCCACCGGTTCGGCAGCATCCATCATCCGAAGTCGAGCTTGTTCCAACGCCCGTCCTGCCAACCTTCCTCCGAAAAATCTCCTGTTTTCTTTAGCCATAAAATCTTCAGCAAACGACACTAACACATCATCAATTGTATCCCACCAACCGTCCAGGCCTGCTGAAGAAAGCACAAAACCATGATAGTTCTGGCAGCCCTCGCACCATCTGCCGGTAATCCTCATTTCCCCGCCCCAGGGATCGAGGATATCCGCTTTTTTCAGATGCCCCTCTCTTACTAACAACTCAAGGTCTATGCCTTTCTTGAAGCGTTTCTGCAATATTCTACGGTGTTTCTCAGAAAACTTGTTAAGCGCACTTTGTATCTTTTGGTATCGCGGCATCATGTACCCAATCATTTTCTGCTGGAAAACTTGTGCTTTATTGTCCCGCTGATAGGTGTTGACATGCAGAGGATAATCACCCACACCTTTAGCCGAGGCCAGGAGAACTCGGGCCGCGGTGTCACGGCGGGCAGCGGGTCCCACATCAGACAGAGGCTCGGGGCGGCTAATGCAACTATCGAGCTCATAACCATGGATTTCATAACGAGGCGTGGCAATCTCCTTCTCCAGATAGAAATAGATCTTTTCCAGCCCCGGCTGCATCTCTTGTAGAGCAAAAACCGCTTCATCAACTACCATCACTCCCAAAGCCGAGGCTATCCCGCGTCCTTGTTTGTTAGTTACCTTGAATTGCAGCTTAGCCTCTGCACCCGGAAGGTATGTCTCGCTGTCGCTGCTAATGTCTATGCTCAAATCATCAGCCGGATCCACCAACACCAATCGTCGATCGCGTACAATCACGCCGTTTTTGCCAATGATATATGCGTTAATCTGTATAGTCCCAGCTAATGTCGTATCAAGAGCCACCTTATCCGATGCCTTACCATTTTTCAGTTCCAGCGTTCGCGTTAAATAGGTCTGCCGGTCCTTGATTATGTCCATATATACCGTTCCTGATTTACGTGTGGTAAAAATGGACATGGCCACCTTTTCACCCACGCGATATAGGCTTTTATTTGTACGCAGGAGTACCGAGTCATCATCTTTGTGATCTTTAGTTTTCAATTCCACAGAGGCTCGGCTGGTGTTGCCATTAACGTCTTTGGCAGTCAACGATATCTTTACTACACCTTCGGCCTTTGGTGTTAGCGTGACTTCACCAAATCCGGCTTCATCAGTCTCGATGGTGACTTCTCCGCCATCAGGAGGATCCTGCCAGGTAACCTTACAGGCCGCCGGCGTCGCGTCCGCATATGTTGTAACGATGTAAACTTTATTCTCCAGCCCAGGTATAAGCTCTCCACTTTCCGGTATGGCGGCCACAATAATTGGTGAGGCGGTTACAGTAAGATTCTTCGTAACGGTTTCTTTGTGATCGGCAGTATCAATTACCGATATTTCGAATTTGGCCGAGGCCTTGCCGGCCTCCAGTGGCTGCCCCACAAAGTGCTTTGGTAAGCGGACATCGAAGGCATAATGGCCTTCCTCATCGGTCTTGCCTTCAATTGCCTGGAAATCAACGTAGGAGACGTCAAACTTCGAGCATTTTATCTCCACCTTGCCGCCCGCCACAGGTTTGCCGAAAAAGTAATCGACCTGTATTTGGCCCATAACTGTCTCCCCCGGCTGATAGAAGTTACGATCACTCTTGAAGTTGATCTTGAATTTTGGAAGGACGTAACGCTCGACAGTTACAGTTTTTTCTTCTTTTGCCCCGGCTACGATTGCACGAACTCGGTATGTACCCATATTCAACTCATCAGCCAGCACGAAGTCTACATGCGAGATGCCATAGCGATCAGTATTCCTTCGTGCCTTGAATACCTTATTGCCCTTGGAGTCCTCAACCTCAAATGTAACCTCCGCTTCGCTCAGAGGCTTCATCTTAGGCTGTGATAGCGTTAGCCCGCGGATGTGGATAGTTTGTCCCGGTTGATATAGCGGTTTATCCGTCGTGAGCAACGTGCGCAAAGAGCTCCTGACTTGGACAGTCTCTTCCACGGTATCCTTTCCGGCCCTTGATGTCACGCTTACCTTAAGTCGTGCGTTGCGTAATACCATATCAGGCATCTCGAGCCGAGCCGCTACCTCACCGTTCGCGTCTGTTTTTGCAGTGAACTTGGAAATTACTTTATCCTCGTGCGTCAGCTCAACAGCAACTTCCGCTCCACGGATCGGGATACTCGCAGCCCGGTCCCGGACCAGCACCCTTATCACCGGGTGTGTCCCAGCCACGAACTCACGCTGGCCCAATATCGTGGTTTCGAGAATTTCGCCCACGAACAGCAAGCTTCGCTGCCGAAAATCCTGGTTTGAATTGAAGCGGTAGCGTAGATAATATTTGGCTAAATCTTCCTCGTTGATCTGTGCAACCAATTCGATTTGAAGTGACCTTCCCTTATGGCGGCGCGTAACCTTGGCTATAAGCTTGCCCTCAAGCTCATAAAGTTCTACCTCAAGTGTTCCAACTGTGCGTTGCGGCGGATCGAACACTATCGTAATCTTTTCAGATGTGACTTCCTGAAGAGACAGGTCTACATTTGCCTCGTTGTATTGGTCTGAACCTGAGCTTGTCGAAACTACTTGAAGAAGAGCGCTGAGCGCACAGAGAGACACTAATCCAATCAAAGTGATTTTTTTACACATAGTAATCATCCTTCCATAAAGACCTTAATTACAATTATCTCAGAGCCAAGCAACACATAAACATAATGCTCATCTATATAGTTAAGACATCTCAGCACGCTAAAGGTTGACACCAACACAAGAATTTTGTCTAACTTTTCCCTTACTTATACCTAAGTGCTTTCATATAAAACCTTTGAGAAAAGTAAAAGTTATGTAAAATAACAAGGTGGGGCTTTTTTTAAACAATTACTGTTAACACTCTTAAATTTTGCCTCTTTCTCTTCGGAAATGCTGTAGGGCAGAAGTTGTGTTTGCAAAGAGGCGAAAAATACCTGTCAGGGACTATTTGATCGTAGACTTGGCACTTTCAACAGGGCTGCGGGTTATGGAAATTACGCAGCTGGATTGTGGCGATGTTTTTATCCGAGATGGGATTTCTTCGCTTCTGGTCAGAAACGGCAAGTGCAGTAAAAGAAGGTTGGTGAGGTTTGGCGAGTCACTGAAAAATCATCTCAACGAATACATACTTTGGAAACAAAATTTCGGTGAGCCTACGGGCCCAAGCGATCCGCTGTTCTTGCCCAGCAATACTGGCTGTCACTTGACTACGCGAGCGATACAAAAAGCATTCGAGCGCACCGTTGTAAAAGCAGGCTTGTCTGCTCACTACTCCATTCATTGTCTTAGGCATACATACGCATGCCAACTCTACAAGGCCAGCAGCTACAACTTAAGGCTAGTGCAGAAACAACTGGGCCACTCCAGCATTCACACGACAGAGGTATATGCAGATGTGATGGAGCCTGATATACAAGACGCATTGAGAAGATTATATCGGTAAGAACGCTGTAGATATTCGTTCTTCTGAAACAGCAAAGCGACGATAATATCGAATACAATAACACCCAATTAACATGAAGTGGGTGGATCAGGCAGAGTCCATACACATTTTGCATAGAATATGGAAATGTTAAAATTGATAGGCTTATGCATGCTCAGACGTTGAAATGTTTGCTCTAGCAAAAAATAAAAAGAGATAAGCTGTAGGTATACAAAAGATTCAGAACTCG
>CAZLIO010000180.1:0-6962 GCA_964559025.1 uncultured Pirellulales bacterium
ATGTTTCCTAATCTGTTGGCGACGAATTATGGAGTTTTGTTAGAGTGCCTTAGTTCCGACCCATCGTTACAAAGTGCATATCTGCAAAATCCATAAACTGCTGCCAGTCATATTGGGTAAGGTTATGGCCGCCGGAACGAACGTGATAACCGATTGTACCTTTCTGAACAGGCTTATCAAGGCCGGGCATCTGTTTAACGCCCAGTCCATCGACACCCAGCAATTGATAAACGGGAGCTGCATTCTTGCACGCCAAGAACTCACCTCGTGGGTCGGCCCACAAGTCCCCATCTGCACTGGTTACATAAACCGGACGCGGCGCAATCAGTGCAATGAGCATATGCTGGTCAACAGGCAGGTCGTCTTCCTTGCCGTTGTATTTCTTGAAATTTTCGCAGAACCAGTGCGGAAAGCTCTTATTGATACGCTCGACGGTTTCTCCGAATCGCCGGCGGCTCAGCGCCGCCCCGCCGCAGCCGGAGTTGTTGGAAATCACAAAGGCAAAACGCTCATCCCTCGCCCCTGCCCAGAGGGCCGTCTTGCCCAGACGTGAGTGCCCTAACACGGCAACACGCTTGTTATCAATATCATCATCGGTCTCAAAGTAGTCCATAGCCCGGCTCAAGCCCCATGCCCAGGCGCCTATAGAACCCCAGGCATCGGGTTTGCGTTCGCCGTCGATTAGTTTATCAAAGACCGGGTGTACACCATTTTTAAAACCATCGTGAAAGTCCGGGTCGATGTCACCATAGTAAATCGTCGCCAGTCCGTAGCCGCGTTTGAGAATCTTTTCGACCGGAAATCTCGCACGGCCGCGACCACGCGATTCTTCATTAGCGCGGTTTTTCACTACCCCTTTGCTTCCCGGGCGCATCCAGTTTTCTGAGAGCTTGATAGCAGGGTCGGGGTGGATGGTATGGTTACCGCCAAAGTTCAGGATAACAAAGGCCGGAACAGGCTTTTTGACCGCATTGGGCAGATAGATAAGGATGTCCATCTTCGGCCCATCTTTTTTGCCGGTAAAATTCACGGTTACCTGCTTGCGAGTGGCCAAACCGTCCAGCGCATTACGGTCCAGGTCAAAGACCTTGAAGGTCATATTCTTCGGCTTATCTATTGGCGCGCGACCATAGACATATTTTCGGAAGAGCTCGAGTATTTCCGGCCGACGTTTGGTCTGCCATGTTCCGGCATTGGTTACCTTCGTTCCATCGGAGAGCACCAATGGATTTGGCAAAGTGTACTTCGGGACTCTTTGCTCGGAATAGTTGGTCTCGGGGCGTTGTTTCATAAGTGCCTCAGCTAATTTAGGTGAGGCCTTCCAGCCGCTATCTGCGGTGTTACTGAAACCAAAGACCTCAGCAGAGAAAAAAATAGCACTGAAAACTGTCAAAAACGTTATGAGTAACTTATTATTAAACATTATAAAACCTCCAAATCCTGCCTAATTGGCTAATTATAATCAATCATATCCCAGGCGGTCAATAGCCAAAACAGGAATTTCAAAAAAGAAAAATGAACCTTGCCTGTCCCGGCGGGGCCGAGCCGCGACGGGCAAGTGAGAAACCTAATCACATTCAGGGGCGGTACAAAGTAGCCACTCGGCTGCCATAATTGCGAAATCTGCGAAGTCAACTTTGCAATCCTTATTAAGGTCGGAGAAGGGGTACGGATGCTCCGAATCTCCGCAGTATGGTAATGGGTTAACCGTCAGGTCATAAAGTATCGGCGATGCCTGCTCGTCCGCACTTTGAAAAGTAACTTTCATTTCCAAATATCTTCCGTTCGGAGTATTGTAGAGGGCCGAATCGTTTTTGACATCTTCCCATACAGACCATTTTTGCCGGTCATTAGAGCTCCTCGCTTTAACATCCAAAGAGGTTCCTGTCGGCTCATAGCAGTTCCAGGATATCAGGCCCCATTGTGAATCAAAAACCTTAGTATTATGAACAACCGTCCATGAGCCGGTTTTTGTCGTGAACGTTCTCGATATTAGTCCGGTCATATCACTGTAGCCGTAGTGCCTGGTGCCGGCAATTCTTTTCGAAAGGTCAATCAGATTAGTTTGAGGGTCTATCCTGTTGATATACTCGTCGCCGTTATCCACCACCCAAACCTTGCCGTCAGCATCAACAACCACGCCTGTAGGGGTATTTCCAACAGGAATGGTCTGCAGTTTAGCGCCGTCATTGCTCCAACGAGTCACGGTACAAGGCTGGGAATCAGCGGTCCAGACATCGCCGTCATCTGTGCAGGCAACCCCTCTTGATTCAAATACGCCGGGCTTTGTCCAGTCGAGCGTGCCGGTTTGTATGTTAATCCTGGAAAGTTTAGAACCCGTCCATCCGGATACAAAAAGATGTCCGAACCTGTCTAATCCCAGGCCATAAACAAAATGTCCTACATTTACAATAGAAATTGAATCGTCCATCGGGTCCAATCGCAGCACATGTCCCTCATCGTGGCCGGAAGACCAAAGAATACCATTCTCATCCACGACAGCCCCATAAGCATTATGATTGAACGACGAAACGTCAATAGTCTTTAATATTTGCCCGTCCGAACCACGTATATAATAATACTTCATACTGCCGAAACAGCCTGCCCAAATATTGCTGGATCTATCAACAGCAATTCCTCGCGGCCCAGGCTCCGTGGAATCGCTCGCATAGGCTCCCTGATACTGACCTGGTATGTAGGTCCCTTCAGCTTCCGGAATCAGCACTACCTCATAAATAACGCATTCATCGCTTGCCCAGGGCAGAATTTCATCATCACTAATTTTACCATCTCCATCAAGGTCGCGGGATGTTTCAATAATGCCATTCCAGTTGCGATCCATATATTGTCCGTTTTCCAGCAGTCCTATCTTGACCACAGTGCCGGTGTGGCGATTGCCTACCCAGCAATTGCCGAATAGATCGACCGTTGTTCTGGAGGGATTGCCATTTGAGCGTGGCCCAGTGCGATATCGGCCCAATTCTCTGCCGCTTCTTGTATCAACTTTGGAAACCGTCCCTTCATTGGAGTTGGGTACCCAAATGAACGGCAATGTAGTTGACTCGGTTGAAAGCTGCAATTGGTCGGGAACTGTTTCATACTCGAGGCTAATAAGTGTCCCTTTATCAAAATCCTCATTTATAGTATATATCCGGCCCTGAAGAGATGGGGGGAGGGAGACTGCGAACGTCGTTACCGCTTTGACCATGTCATCTCTATTTGGGTCGCTTGAAGAGACTGCTGTGACCAGCTCTTCAAGCACACTGCCATCAGGTATGTAAGGTCCGGGCGTAATTTCCAGTATCAGTTCCAAAGAGCCGCCGGAAGGCAGAACAGGGCTGCTCCATCCGGCGCCTGTTACTGCGTCGGTGATATCAGCCTGGCTCAAAGTATCAAAGTAACTTACGTTCCAACTTTCATTCGGCGCCGAGCAGGTAATTATAAAACGGTCAGATGCAAACCTTTGGTTCTCTAACTTTATATCGTAAATGGCGACCATCCCCTCACTAATTATTTGGTTTTTCGTCTGCAAGGTTAAATCATTATAAACATCATCGCCGGTATAAATGAGCTCATCGTCTGTGCGAATCTGCAAGTCCGGCTGAACGTATTGGCTCGAATCAACAACAGTTACGTTATCGAACACAGCTCTGCACTGTACACCTTCACTGCGTGACGTAACAGCCAAACCGATATAGACGGTCTGGGGCATGTCGATGGTCGCCGGGTTACGGCCTTGCGGGTCGGGAGAGACAAACTCATCGTTAGGCTGGGCGACCCAATTAATGCCATCCGCCGAATAATAGCCTGTGAATGTGCTGCCTTGACGCACAATTCTAATCCAGCAGGGCAAAGTGATTTTGCCAGGCCTGCTATTTGATGAATTCGTGGATTGACCGGCAAATTGGCGGTGCAGAAAAGTTGTACCTCCAGACGGCGTCAGCGCCATAAAGGCATGTTTGGAATCGGGCTCAAGGGTCTCACGAATCATCAAGCCGGCCTTGGCCCAGTCATGGGTCTTTTCTATGCTCACGATGCGTGCCGTTATTACACTCTCGCCCAACGCCGTTGTACAAACATAGCTGAAAGCATCTGAGCTGTACCAGATATCCGAACCATCTCCACCGACAATCCATTCATTGTTTTCTTCAAAAGCAATCCCGCCTATACTCGCCTCACCGACATCCTGCTGAGACCATCCCGTGGGCAGTTGAGCTAAGGCATTGCCGGCAAAGGCCAATACAAAAACAAAGAAAACGAAACAAGTTAGCTGTCTATACATAAATAGTTTCATCTGAGAAACCTTATCTGCCTGCACCTGTGTTTGCCTCAACACCTGTACCCGCGTTTTCTGTGCGGGCGGCACAGGTGCGGGCACAGGTGGCGCAGGCACAGGTGTTTTTCAACTTTGCCGCTATTATTTGCGTAGCTTTATGAGACAGCTCCTCGGATAATATGGAACAGGTTACTTAGGGCAAATCCCGACAGTTCTCAAACATGCGGTCAACAGGAGTAACTATTCCGCAAGTCTTTTTGTAACTTGTACTCAACACTATCGACGAGGGCCTGCCAGGATGCCTCGATGATGTTCTCGGAGCAGCCGACCGTGCCCCAGATAGAGCTTTTGTCACGCGACTCAATTATTACACGCACACCAGCAGGCGTTCCCCGTACGGGATAAACTACACGAACCTTAAAATCAATCAGCCGAATATCCTTAATACTGGGATAAAAATTCTCCAGCGACTTTCGCAAAGCTGCATCAAGTGCATTGACCGGGCCGTCACCCTCACCTACGACATGCTCGGTTACGCCGTCCGGCCGAACGAGTTTGACTGTTGCCTCAGTAACCATATCGCCCGTGGCGCGTTTCTCAACAATTGTATGATACTTCACAAGCTCAAAAGACGGCTTATATGTGCCCATAATCTTTTTGACCAGCAGGTCAAAACTGGCATTTGCCGCCTCGAATTGATAGCCCTGATTCTCAAGCTTCTGAACACGGGTGAGTATCTTCCGGGCTAATTCCTTATCCTCACCTATCTTTGCCTTTTCCAGCTCAGCCAAGACAGTTGATTTGCCGCTTAGTTCAGATATAAGAAAACGCCTTTCGTTTCCTACAAGTTCCGGTGCAATGTGCTCATAAGTTTGTTTGCTTTTTCGCAAGGCGTCCACGTGCAGGCCGCCCTTATGCGCAAAGGCGCTTTCGCCAACATAGGACATATTCATCACCGGCGTTAGATTGCCTATTTCAAAAACATAGTGAGATATCTTGGTCAGGGTCTTGATTTTTTCCGGGCTAAGGACTTCAAAGCCCATTTTAAATGCAAGGTTTGGGACGACCACGCACAAATTTGCGTTTCCGCATCGTTCGCCCAGCCCGTTAATTGTGCCCTGGATGTGCCGGGCGCCGGCTCGAACCGCAGCCAGACAATTGGCTGTGGCACAGTCAGTATCATTATGGGTGTGAATCCCAACCACCACCGTGCTGAAATACTCGCAGACGGTCTTCGTGATTTCGTACACTTCGTCGGCCAGAGAACCGCCGTTAGTGTCGCAAAGCACAAGCACATCGGCACCGGCCTGGGCGGCAGCAGCTAAAACCTTCATCGCATATTCCGGATTTTGCTTGTAGCCGTCGTAGAAGTGTTCGGCGTCGAAAATAGTCTCCAGGCCATGATTTTTAAGATACTCGACAGACTCAGCGCAAATAGTAAGGTTCTCATCGAGCGAACAGCCCAGAACGTCCGTTACATGCATGTCCCAGGCTTTGCCAACCAAAGTAGCAACCTGCGTTTTGCAGGCAAGCATTGCATTCAGCGAAGCATCATCCGAGACATCGTAATTGGCTCTGCGAGTAGTACCGAACGCTGCAATTTTTGAATTCTGTAAACCCAGTTTGGCGGCTTCGGCAAAAAACTGCATCTCCTTGGGATTGGAAGCCGCATATCCGCCTTCAATATATTCGAAGCCAAGCTCGTCGAGGCATTTAGTGATTGCAAGCTTGTCTTCGAGAGAGAAACTGACGCCCTCGGCCTGCATACCATCGCGAAGGGTAGTATCGTAAAGCTTTATTTTTTCCATCGGTTCGTATCTCTTATTTGGATTATTGGTCTGTAACACGAAAAATGCTTGGTGGTTACCGGAAGATGCTCCAAGCCACTAAATTAGATGTTACAGAATACTATCATAAATTAGAATTTTCGCGCTTCATATACTAACGCACATTCCGCGCTTAATTTTATCGGGGTAGTATCAGAATGTAAAGGACTAAAAGTCAGCAATCAAAAGGATGGCGATGAAATGAGCACTAAAAAAATATGTTCAAAATTTATTTTAACACCCTTGCAATCAAATCGATAATTAGATAGAATATTGGGTTTGTGTAATTATTAATAAGTAGTTTAGTGTATTGGATATAACAAATATGATTCTGACACAAATATTGCAGCCAAACTGCGTTAAAGTGCCGGTAGAAAACAAAGACAAGGAAGCAGTGATAACCGAACTTGTGGATTTGCTCGATGCGAACGGATTATTGTTAGACAGAGATGTGGCCCTGGACGCGGTCTTGACACGTGAACGAACACGAAGCACCGGAACGGGCGCTGGAATAGCCATCCCTCACGGCAAATGCAATGCCGTTAAGGAGCTGGTCATGGCGATTGGAATCGCACATGAGCCGATTGAGTTTGAAAGTGTCGATGGAAAACCGGTAAAAATTCTCATTCTGCTGGTCTCGCCGGCTAACCAGACCGGCCCACATATTCAGGCATTGGCCAGCATAAGCAGACTCATGCTGAACGAAGAATTCAAACAAAAGCTTGAACAAGCAGCCTCCGCTGAGAAGGTTTATGAGCTTCTGAGCGATACAGAGAACGAAGTGAGATAAAGTGTATAAAGTTAAAAGTGCCTAAAGTGACACGTAAGTGTCATCCTGAGGCGAAGCCGAAGGATCTGGC
>CAZLIO010000181.1:0-6937 GCA_964559025.1 uncultured Pirellulales bacterium
ACCCAATTTAAGCCAAAACAAACCCAATTCAAACCCAATTCCCGAAAGGCCAAAAATGAACGCAAGTTGCTTGTTCACAAAGGATTATGAAAATGAAACCACCTTCAGGCCCAAAAAAAACAAACCCAATCCGTCAGGCCTGCGTTGTTTGCTAAGGAGTTGCCGGACTGATCAAACCCAATCAAAGCCAATCCCCTGCCAAATTCCATCCATTAATGGTGAAAACAGGCTCGTCATTTGTAGTGGCAAATACAGCCTCGATTTTCCTGCTTTCGCCGGGAAGCAAGCTGATAAAATTATCTTCCCAGAAAACAGGCAATATAGTTTCACCGCTTTTTTTGCCCGAAACCTTTAATTCAATGAAAAACGCAATATGCTCACTAACGTTTTCCAGTTTGGCCGTTACTTTTTGATTTTCACCAGTAACTTTGAAGTGATGCTCAATATTAACTTTAACAGAAGGCAACGAATTCAGCAAAGTAAAGTCAGCGAATTCTTTACTTGGCGTGTAGTAAGGCCAAGGCTCAACTTTAGCTTCATAGTCCAAAACGTCCGGCTTAGTTGATAACCAATATAGATTGTTTGCGATTTCAATATTATTTTCATCATAAAGCCTGAGGTCGAGAAAATAAGTGGTGCTTATATTATTAAATTCGGGAAGCTCGAAGATTTTGGCAGAAGAGTCAGGCCTCACGTCGATATCGAGCGTTTCGTTTAATATTTCTATAGAATTAATATCAAAAACCCGAATTATTGCTTTAAGATTCCCGAAAGCTGCAAATTGGTCATTCGTAATATGAATACTATTATCTCCATAGTTATAAAGCAGGTGCAACGGCTCGCAGGCCTTCTTTACGGCGTAAAACGCCCCGTTCGGCATGAGATATTTATCATAAAGCTGCCAGTACATCTTCGGCCAAGCGGCGTTAAGCATCCATTGTACGACTCCGGTCGCAATGTCCTTATTGGCCCGAAAAGCCTCGAAAATAGGCCGCATCAATTCATAATTCAAAACCTGTGCTTTTCTAACGAATTCCTCAATACAGTCTGCCTTGCCATAACGTCGATTGATAGCCTCCTGATATCGGCCCAGATTTTTGAACTCGTTCAATCCACAATGAAACTCCCAGAACTCATCAATAGGCCAAAGGTGCTCTTCCGGAATCATTTTCTTAATGCTTTCCAACGGAGGAACTACTGCACCGGGGCTTGTTTCTGTATTAAAACCGTAAGCACCGCCGCGATTCTTATTGGTGTACCAGTAAATTGGCGGCGTATAAGCATAAGGGCCAAGCATCTTAACGCCCGAGGAGCCGCTGATTTCACTGATAACTTCGTGCTCTCCAACAATTGCCTGTTCGCTTCCAACACCACCGGTTGATGAGAGATAGGGACGGGAAGGGTCGTATTTCTGAAAAGTCCTAATGTATCTCTGCTCCAGCTGGGGTTTCGGAACCTTGTCGCTGGCAACGGCCCAGACGTAGATACTTGGGTGATTTCTCAGCCAGAGAATCTGGTCCTGCCAGGATTTACTGATTAACTCGATATCCTCTGCTGAAATCACGCCACCATAGCGAGCGTCAACCGGTTTTCCCAAATACTCTTCATGCTCCCAATGGCAGCTCCAGCCAACCATCATCAGTATGCCGTACTCATCGCATAAATCGTATAGTGTATGGTCCTTTCCCCAAATACCCTCCAGGCGGACACTGTTCAGGTTCATGTGTTTGACATATTTCAACTGGGCATCGATGGTATCTGGTGTATCGTCAAGGAACATATCATCCGTCCATCCGGCTGCTTTGATCAGGACTTTCTTTCCATTGACTTTAAATCCTTTATGTCCGTCCTGGTTCGTATAGTCTTCTATTTCGCGAATCCCAAATCGTACATGGGCAATATCAGAGACTTTGCCGTCCGTTATAAACTTCAGATGTAAATCGTATAAATTTGGCTTGCCCCCGCCAGCAATAAGGGGGGGCTTGCCCAAATTATGCGGCCACCAAATCCTTGGATTTTTGATGTTTAAATGGGGGAACTCACTCGGGGTGAATTTTACTGTTTTTTGGCTTTGCGGTTCTATATTTAGGGCTTTGCTAAATTTTATGGATTCAATTTCTCCTTCAAGAATTCCTGATATGGTTTCGTCTTCGTGATTGGCCAATTCCGCGCTGACAGTAAGTGCAGCTTCCTGGAGCGTTTCTAAATTCAATTCCGTTTGAATAAAAGGATTTTCTATTGAAACGCCTTTGCAAAGACGTAACCTCACACTGCGAAATATGCCCATATTGCGATCGGGCGGCGGAGGATTCCAATCTACAAAACCAATAGCGAAATCCCCCGGTTTTGGAGCAATGACCTCCACTGCAAGTACATTATTGCCTCCGGAAATAAACTTTGAAACATTATATTTAAACCGGCGAAAGGCACCCTTGACCTCGGTGGAAGCCGCAATCCGAAAGCCGTTCAACCAGATGTTCGCACTGTAGTTTATGCCATCAAATTCCAGCAGCACTGTTTTCCCGGCTTTTTCTTTTGACAACTGGAATTCAGTCCGATACCACCACGGCTTCTTATATGGTTCGCTCGAGAGCTTTTTCAGGTTCATACCAAAATAGGGGTTCTCATAAACGCCGTTCTCGACCAAAACAGCCAGCACTGTTGACGGTACAGACGCTGAGTACCAACCATGGGTATCAAAGTCCGGCTCAGAAATCTCGTTTCCTGTCTGCTTCACTTGAGAAGAGGCCTGAATCATCCACCCGACGGAAATTAATCTATCATACTGAGCATCACATTTATTCATAACTTGGTCATTGATTTCGATGTTGATTACCAACTAACTTTCATTTCATAACTAATGGTACAGAATACAACGCATGGTTGCAACCATCCGGCAAATTTGCTATTCTGTTGCTTTCAAGAAATTAAGTAAGGGACAATAGAATGAGCAAATTAGCTATCAATGGCGGGAAGCCTTTGCGAGATGCCAAGACGAATCCATGGCCGAAATGGCCCCTCTGGGACGAAAAAGAAGAACAAGGCCTGCTTGAAGTGTTAAAGAGTGGGGTATGGTCATATAACGGCCCGAAAGAATCAGAATTCAATAAAGCATTTGCAAAATTCACCGGGACCAAATATGCCATATCAGTAGCAAATGGAACTGTAAGCCTGCAGCTTGCATTAGAGGCATGCGGCATTGGATTAGGTGACGAAGTAATTGTGCCCGGCCTGACGTGGCAGGCGACCGCAGCAGCAGCTCTGGACGTAAATGCGGTTCCGGTACTCGTTGATGTGAATGAGGACAACTGGTGTATTGATCCGGCTGAAGTGGAAAAAGCAATCAGTCCGAGAACTAAAGCAATTATTCCGGTGCACCTTTACGGAAGCTTTGCTGATATGGATGCCATTATGGAGATTGCAGGGAAGCATCATCTGCGGGTGATTGAAGACTGCGCACATAAGCATGGCAGCGAGTGGAACGGGAAGAAAGTCGGCAGTATCGGTGATGTAGGAAGTTTTAGCTTCCAACTTTCAAAACTAATGACAGCCGGGGAGGGGGGAGCTATTACAACCAGTAATTCGCAATTGTATGAGAAGCTGGATGCGCTGAGAAACTGCGGCAGAAGACCTGTGAATGAACAGTTTGCCGATAAAGGCACAGGAATCTATGGCGATGAAGGTAATCTCATCCAATCCGGCAACTACCGGATTACGGAATTCCAGGCGGCTTTGTTGATTGAATCATTAAAACGACTGCCGGAGCAAAACCAGATTCGTGATGAAAATGCAAAATATGTTAATTCTCTGCTTTCAGAGCTTCCGGGTATTTTGCCGATGAGAAGTAATGAGAAAGAAACAAAGGGCGCATATTATAATTTTTCATTCAGATACAACAAGGAAGAGTTTAATGACCTCGATGTGGCAAAGTTCAGAAAAGCGCTGGGAAAAGAGCTTGGTTGTCCGGTTGAGCCAAGTTATGAGCCTCTTAATGCGTGTGCATTATATACCCCCCATACCAAACTGTGCCGGTATAAGCTGAGCGAAAAGCACTGGAAAGAAATTAACCCTGCCAGATTCAATTTGCCTGTTTGCCGTAAAATCTATGAAGAAGAGTCGGTGTGTTTTCATCACTCAATATTGATGGGGACAAAAGCAGATATGGACCTGATTGTCAAGGCCATTGAAAAAATATACGACAATGTGCAGGAGCTATAACATCAGGTAGATTTATCGTTCATTCGTGTTTTTTCAAAAGATGTAGTATGTGATAAAAATAAAGGCCAAATCGCCCAGTGCCCACAATTTCAGATTAAGCCACCATTTACGTTTTTTTACTCCTGCATAAATATAATCATTGGGAATCAGTAAAACTAAAATTCCTATTAAGACGAACAGGACAAGAAAAACGTTCTTGGCGGCACCGATTGAAACACCGGCCAGCCATTCAAAGTTAAGAATATACCTTATAGCTTTTAGCATTCTGTTTTACTCCTGATTTATGCCAAGCTCTGCTTTCGTTCTGCCAGACGATATACCAGCCCATATAGCCGTTCTTCCGGATGCGGCTGAGTGAATAAACTGACCACGGTGGCGATAACAAGTCCCGCTAAAAACGACCACCATGAAACATAAAGAAACGGGTCCTCGATTTCAAACAAATACCCTTTAAACGCATATAATAAAGCGGAAACTGCAATCCCGCCCAGCAAGCCGAACAGTCCGCCCCACTGCGTAGTGCGGCGCCAAAAAATACCCAACATAAGAACCGAAAAGACAGGCCCCTGGAAGAAAGACAAGAAAGTCTGTATAGCAATATATATCCCCTCAAAATATTGACTTATCGGCGAAGTAATCACACCGAAAATTAACAACCCAACGGTCGCCATTCGGCCCACTATCAAATAATGTCGGTCGGAAGCATCCTTTCTAATGTATTTTTCGTAAATATCTTTGGTCCACAAAGTTGCGGTAGAGTTAAGCATCGAATCAATACTCGACATTAAGCCGGCCAGAAGGGCGGCAAACATCAATCCCACTAACCCCCAGCCGGGAGGAATCAATTCCTTTACCAATAAAGGAAAAGCATTATCACCATCTTTCAAGTCAGGATGCAAAGCAATAGCAATCAAGCCCGGAAATAATACCAGCAATGGTATAAACATTTTCAAAAACGCCCCCCAAATCATGCTTGCCTTAGCATGCCATTCACTTTTGGCCCCCAGACACCGCTGCACGATGGCCTGGTTGCCAATCATATAAGCATTGGCCATCACAAACGTAAGGCCAAAAAGAATGCCTGTCCAGGGAAAGGGAGTTTTGGTATTCGCCGGCTGGATCAGCTCAAAATAATCACGGTAAGAAATTCCCTGGGCGGTAATCTTGTCCACCAGGCCATCCCACCCCCCAACGCGGTAGAGCCCGAGAATCACAATGACAGCACCGCCTACAAACATAATCACCATTTGAATAACATCGGTCAGCACCACGGCGGTCAGCCCACCGCAAAATGTATAAACCCCAACAACAATCGCTGTAATAATGATCGACTGCCAATAGGGCCAGCCCATCAGGGTGTTCAGCAGTCTCGCACTGGCCCAAAAAATAATCCCGAGATCAAAGGCAAAGAAAACAATCCAGGTCACCGAAGCAAGAGTACGAACGTAATCGTTGTAGCGCCTGCCTAAATACTCCGGAATGGTATAGAGCCCCGCCTTCCAAAAATAAGGGATAAAGATAAATGCCGCAAGCAGCATGGCCGGCACTGAGCCTATCCAATCGAAGTTGCCCACCGCAATCCCAAATCGGTACGCCTGGCCCGAAACCCCCACAAAATCCTGGGCCCCTATGTCCGAAACTACAATCGACATTCCGATGGCCCAGAACGGCAGTGCCCTGCCCGCGAGAAAGTAATCCTTAGATGAATGAATAAACCTTTTGAAATAGAGCCCGAGCAGCATGATGCCGAGAAGGTACACAATAACCACCAAATAATCGAGCCCACTTAGCACAACAAAAATCTCCTTATCCTGCAAAACTAATTCTGAATTGAAAAAACCATGTACATATTCTCAATAATAGACTTGCTCTGTTGAAAGGCTCGCAGATGCCATCCTGAGTTTGTCGCAGGCGAGCGATGACTCCTTGATTTTTGACGAGAAAGAGATTCTTCACTTCGCTGCGCTTCGTTCAGAATGACAAGTTTTGTACGTTTTCAACAGAACATAATAGCCTTTGGTCATCTAATTATCTGTAGATATCTTCCCATCCAATAGGGCAAAAGGAATATGTCGCCGCTATATTCGCGATGCCCGCCTTCACCGCCATCCAGGCGGAAGTGGTTGCCGTTATATTTGCTCATAGGGCGTTCATCCGGCGGCAGGACCTCGCTTGTGGTTTGATTGCGAAAATTGGGGGGTATAAATTCTAAGTCTTTGCGATGACTATTCCGGACCGACCAGCCGATAGTATCCAGCGGGAATTCTTTTAAGCTCCAAATAGTCTCTTCCAAATCAAAGTCTGTTGCTCCGGTCATGGCATAAATAAGATTCCATAATGGATTCTTTTCCGGCCGCTCGATTTGCCAGTGTTCTTTAACCGCCTGGCGGTATTTTTCACGCAGCTCGTCCGTAAAGGCGTATTTATACAAATTCCAATAACTTAGAAAAGCCAGCTCATCATCAGAATGATTCCATTCGGTAGTCAGATCGATACCCGGAATCCTGCCTATCTTTGATATTGGTATCATGATATTATCCAGGTAACCGTATTTTTCCATTAATTCAAAAGCCTTCTTTCTGTAGATATCTTTGTCCGTAAAGTGATATGCTGTCTGCAGGAATGCAATAATTTCAACAGAGTTAAGTCTGCGGTCACCGACCTGTTTGGGAAACTGGTTAACATAATAAGGGTTCCATTTCCCCCAGAGAGTAGGCTT
>CAZLIO010000182.1:0-6929 GCA_964559025.1 uncultured Pirellulales bacterium
GATTGATAAACTAAACGCTATATGATATACGCTACACGCTATGGATAAGTTGTATGGCTTAATATTTGACGTTGATGGCGTAATTGCCGACACCGAGGCTATCAACGCAAGGGTTTCTATCAAGGTCTTTGCCGACTTCTTCGGAGTTGAGGGTGTTGTGCGTAAGGATTTCGAAGCGGGCCTCGTCCAGGCGGCTGAGGAATATGTCAAAGCCGGTGCAAGAATTCACGGCCTGGAGCTGACCGAAGAACAAATAAACAAAGCAACTCAATTACGTCAGCAATATTTTCTTAAGGTTCTTAACGAAGAACCGTTAGAGCCCTTCCCTGGCGTGCTGGAACTGATGAAAAAGGCTATGTTGAGAGAGGATTTTCGTGTGGCCATCGCAACGTCTGGCACACTTGAAAAATCCCGTGCCGTTTTGGAAGCTACAAAAGTTCCCTACCAGAAGATGGTTTATATAAATGGCGACCACGTTAAAAACAAAAAACCCGATCCGGAGCTTTTTCTCCTTGCTGCCGAACGTATAGGTATTGAACCAGCGAGTTGTGTTGTAATAGAGGATACTCCCAACGGCGTCCAGGCAGCCAAGGCAGCAGGCGCTAAATGTATCGCCGTCACAAATTCCATAAGCGCTGCAAATCTTTACGAAGCTGATTTAGTCTGTGACTCTCTTGAGGATATCAAGCTCAATATGATTCGGGAGCTGATCGACTCGAACTGACCGGTCTTTCGGTCATGCTGAACGGGAAGGAAAGATATTTGAAAATGATAAGAGCTCAAAGTGCCTAACAAAGCAGCATAAAAGGCTATATACGGGCAACACCCCTCCCCCAGCCTTGTCACCTACCGACGGGTGATCATCACCGTGGCGTCTTCATTGTAAAGATGGAGACAGAGAATCGCTCATAAACTGAACATGAAGGACCGCAGTTCGAGAGGACTGGAGTGTCCGTCAAAGATATTGCTCCAAATCCGCTGCAAGCGTTCGCAAAATGGTAGAAAATAGACGCAAAATGGCGTTCCTTTAAGGTTGGAAATGCGGATAACAGCCTAATAATATAACTTTTGCATTTTTGAATCTCCAAATATAGAATGGCACCGAGTTTTTTTTGAGCCCTAACGAGGAATCGAACTGATAAGGAGTTCTATCAATGGCAAGAAAGTTTTTGCTTTTTATAATTTTAATTCTGGTACTGACTCTGCTGGCCTTCGGTTGCAAACAGAAGAGACAGGAACAAGCCGGGGACGAGGGATCTAAGGACAAGGGGAAAATAGCAGTCGTTATTTCCACTTTGAACAATCCCTGGTTTGTTGTTTTGGGTAATACGGCTAAAGAGAGAGCAGAACAACTGGGTTATGAGGCAACTATCTTCGATTCTCAAAATGACACAGCCAAGGAGTCTGACCACTTCGATAACATAATAGCCGGGGGTTATACTGCTATTTTGTTCAATCCGACAGATGCAGACGGGTCCATTGCAAATGTGAGAAAGGCTAAAGAGGCGGACATACCCACATTTTGCATTGACAGAGAAATCAACTCCAATGAGGTTGCTACCACGCAGATATTGTCCGACAACTACACTGGTTGTGTAGAGCTGGGCCAGTATTTCGTCAAAAGGATGAATGGAAAAGGCAAGTACGTTGAGCTTCTGGGAATTCTCGGTGACAACAATACATGGAACCGCTCAAAAGGTTTTCACAGTGTAGTTGACAACTACCCGGAATTGAAGATGGTTTCTCAGCAAACTGCCGAGTTCGACCGTACTAAGGCAATGGAAGTTCTTGAATCGACTCTGCAGGCTTATCCTGAGATTGATGCCGTCTTTTGTGGCAATGATGCAATGGCCATGGGTGCGTACCAGGCTCTTGTGGCTGCCGGCAAGGCGGATAAGGTGATGGTTTTTGGCTTCGACGGCGCAAAGGACGTGATTGATTCCATTCATGACGGCAAGATAGTCGCTACAGGCATGCAGTTTCCCAAGAAAATGGCTCGAATGGCTGCTGAACAAGCCGATGAGTATATCAAAGGTAGAAAGGATTTTCCACAAAAGGTACCGGTTGCCGTCGAGCTGGTTACACAGGAAAATATAGCCAAGTATACGGCCTATGGCAGACAATCAGAACAGTAACACAGTCTATTGATCCAAGGCATTGTTCGTGCCGGAATTGACTTATGAAGAAAGTATGCAAATATGCAGCAGCCGCTGCGATAATAGCATTCTTGGTTTACCATAGCATCTACTTTGAGAACTTGGAAGACATAAAGGAACAGCGGCGAAGAGGAACGTTCAACGCGGCTGAGTACGCCAGAGACTTCTGGGACAATCAATTGTTTAGTGTTTTGGACAAGGCGGTCAATGTCAAAGAGCTAATCGAACTGTTCAATACGAATATGAATGAGGCTATTAGAAGGTACGGCAAGGCGCCGGGTGTTTCGAGGACCTACGCTTACTTAATACAAGGTAATGGCAAAATCCTTACGATTGCTGAAGATTTTCTGGAAGTGAGCATCAGAGAACCACAGACAAATCCGGACATCAAGATATCGTCAGGATTCTACATTCCGGGAAACGCTGTCCGGGACGCGTCCGGCCTGATTGATGTAAGTGAGTTCTCGGATACGATGAAATTCAATGAAATCAGCGGTGAAATTAACAAGATAGTGGTCAAAGAAGTGATTAGGCCCTTCCTGGAGAAAAAACCAAAGGTGGGCAAAACAATCAGGTTCTTTGGGGCGAGTCAAGTTGCCCAGGATGCCACAGAGGAGAATCTTTTTGGGCAGTTGATTAGTGGCGCTACTGAGGCAAAGGAGTTTCAACTTTTCAGGGTTGTCCCAATCAGGTTGGAATTGGAATAATCGTAGCAGAACAATGCATATTATAGCTCAGTCTAAAATTAACAATATAGTTCTCCAGGCCAAAAGCATCAGCAAGACATTTGGTGGCATCAAAGCCTTAGACAGTGTAAGCCTGGAGGTTTATAAAGGTCAGGTTAATGCCATTGTTGGCGAGAACGGCGCGGGCAAATCAACATTAATGAAGGTTCTTACAGGTATTTACCAGGAGTACGATGGGCAGATTATTCTGGACGGGCACAAAGTCACTTTCGCAAATCCAAAGGAAGCTCAGAACAACGGTATTGCAATAATACACCAGGAATTGAACCTGATTCCGTATTTAAGTGTTGCCGAGAACGTCTTTCTGGGTAGGGAATTTATCAATCGATTCGGCTTGATTGATTACAAGAAAATGTACGGCGAGACAAAGAAGCTGCTGGAAAGACTCGATTTGCATATAAATCCACGGATTCAGGTTTCAAGTCTAAGGATTGGTCAACAGCAGATTGTTGAGATCGCACATGCCCTATCGCTGGATACCCGCATCGTGATAATGGATGAACCCACCTCGGCGATTAGCGGACACGAGATCAAGGTTCTTTTCGACCTGATACGTTCACTTAAGGCCCAAGGGGTTGCAATTGTTTATATAACCCACAAGCTCGATGAACTTTATCAAATCGCCGATTCTGTAACGGTGTTACGTGATGGAAAGCTCATCGGTTCCAGCTCGATTGAAGATGTAACGCATGACGATATAGTTCGAATGATGGTCGGAAGAGACATAAAAGATTTTTTCGTAAAGTCCGACGTCACAAAATCAAGGGAAGTTTTTAGCGTGAGGGACATATGCCTTGCTCATCCGAGACGCCAGGGTGACTATGTTGTGGACAATGTCAGTTTTACTGTAAAATCGGGCGAAGTTCTGGGCTTATTTGGTTTGATGGGAGCCGGCCGAACCGAGCTGTTGGAGACGATTTTCGGCCTTCATCCCAAAAGATCTTCAGGAGGTATCTTTTTAAATGGCCGAGAGATCAAGGTTAACTCCCCAATCGATGCGATCAATTTGGGGATAGGTTTTATCACCGAAGACAGAAAACTGGAAGGCCTGGTTTTGCAAATGTCGGTTGCTAAAAGCATTAGTTTGGCAAGTTTGGAGCAGACAGAACGTTTCGGACTCTTGAGTGCCACGCTTGAAACTCAGCTGGCACAAGACTATGTTGAGCGTTTGAGGATCAAGACACCATCTGTACAACAGGTTGTCGAGAACTTGAGCGGCGGAAACCAGCAGAAAGTGGTAATTGCCAAGTGGCTCGCGACCAATCCACAGATTCTCCTCTTAGATGAACCGACCAGGGGGATCGATGTTAATACAAAAAACGAAATTTATAGACTTATAAGTGAGCTCACTCAGGCAGGCCTTGCAATAGTTATGGTCTCTTCGGAACTACCGGAAATCATGGCTATTGCAGATCGAATCATTGTGCTATCAGAAGGAAAGCAGACAGCTGAGTTTTCACTTTCACAGGCCACGGAGGAGCTGATTATGAAGGCGGCGATTCCGAAAAGCTTTAAATTACAGTATTCTTCAAAAGTGTAAAGTGCTGGAATGCTTGAGTTAAAAGACCACAAGAAGATTTTAGTTAGATTTCAATCGCTGTTGGCTCTATTGCTGATGGTGCTGATCTTCAGTTTTTGCGCAGAAGGTTTCTTCACAAAAGACAACTTCTGGCTTGTTTTAAGACAGGTCTCTGTCAACACATGTCTTTCTGTAGGTATGACTCTTGTGATCTTGACTGGGGGGATCGACTTGTCGGTCGGATCGATTCTTGCCCTTAGTGGAGCTATAATGGCCGGCTTGTTTAAGAACGGCTTAGAATTTTCGGCCTTCAATCTATTCATCGGCTTTACTTTGCTTGGAGCGGTGATGGCAGGATTGATTGTGGGTTCGTTTCTTGGATTCTTCAACGGCTTGATGATTACCCGTTTCAAGATTCCTCCTTTTGTCGCAACACTGGCGATGCTGACAATCGCCCGCGGTCTGACTGAACTCTGGACCGGGGGTGCCGCAATAACCGGTCTTGGCAAAACATTCGGATATTTGGGTACGGGCTGGTTCCTTGGTGTACCTGTCCAGGTCTGGACTTGTGCTGCGATAGTAACGATTGTCGTGGTTGTGCTAAAGAAAACAAGGTTTGGCAGATACGTTTACGCTGTAGGAGGAAATGAGCGAGCGGCCAAACTCTCTGGTTTGAACGTTAACAGGATTAAGCTCCTTGTATATACTATGACAGGTGCCCTTTCGGCTGTGGGGGGACTTATTGTTACATCAAAGCTGAACTCAGCCACCCCAACAGCCGGCGATGGTTATGAGCTTGACTCGATTGCTGCGGTGGTAATTGGAGGAACGTCACTGTCCGGCGGAAAAGGCTCGGTGCTTGGTACCTTCCTGGGAGCTTTGATTATCGGCGTCCTAAATAGCGGACTGATAATACTCCGGGTCCCGCCTTTTTGGCAGAAGGTTATAAAGGGATTTGTGATTCTTTTAGCTGTCGCAATTGACAAGCTTAATACCAAAGAGCAGTAAAATCGGTATAAATAGGAAAAACAACAATGAATATTATAGAGAAAAAGTTATCCTTCGGTCTGATTGTTGGTACCAGAGGTTTTTTTAATCCCAAACTGGCTCAAGAAGGAAGAGAACAATTGCTGAAAAAGCTCGATTCACTTGGCTATTCTTATGTGATTCTTCCAGAGGGTGCAACTCCTAACGGAGCCATTGAGAAACTTGCTGATGCCCGGAAATGTGCCAAGTTGTTTAAGGAAAACAGAGAGCAAATTGATGGTATCATAGTAGTTCTTCCAAATTTTGGTGATGAGCTGGGAGTTGTACAGACTCTGGATTTGGCCAAACTCAACGTGCCGGTACTTGTTCAGGCCTGTAGCGATAGATTAGATGCAGTTGATGTACATAGCAGGAGGGACGCATTTTGCGGCAAATTGTCAGTATGCAATAATCTGTACCAATACGGAATTCCTTTCACCGATACATCTGGACACACTTGTGATATTGATAGTGATATATTTCAAAGAGACATCGATTTTTTTGCTCGCCTCTGCCGGGTAGTGAAAGGACTACGCAATGCACGAATAGGTGCTATAGGTGCAAGGCCTGCTCCATTTCAGACCGTACGATTTAGTGAAAAATTATTGCAGCATTACGGGATAACAGTTGTGCCAGTTGACCTTTCTGAAATAATCAGCAAGGCGCAGCAATTAGACAGCCAGAGCCGGAAGGTACAAAAAAAACTGTCTCAGATAAAAGATTATGGAAATATCCCGGATTACATAAAAGAGGAGAACATATTAAAACAGGCCTGGCTCTCTCTTGTCATTGATGATTGGATGACAGAAAACGAGCTGGATGCCAGTGCGGTCCAATGCTGGGAATCTATACAGGACAATTATGGCTGTGCCACCTGTTTGTCAATGAGTCTGATGGGGGAAAAGTATATGCCAAGTGCCTGCGAGGTGGATGTTGCTGGTGCGATTTCCATGTATGCGTTATTGCTTGCTTCGGGAAACATTCCCGGTTTCCTGGATTGGAATAATAATTATGGAAAGGAAAAGGATAAATGCGTGTGCACCCACTGCAGCAATTTTCCGAAAAGTTTCATGGGAAATGATATTGAAATATCCAATCTCGATATATTAGGCGAGACACTGGGCAGGGAAAAGTGTTTCGGGGCCATCAAGGGACATGTTGCAGCAGGGCCTATGACTTATTTTAGAATATCAACCGATGATCCCAGGGGAAAGATCAAGGCTTACCTGGGAGAGGGTGAATTCACAGACGATCCTTTTGATATGGATGGCGGCATTGCAGTCTGTAGGATTCCTCGCTTGCGTGCCTTGCTGGCTCATTTGTGCCAGAACGGCTTCGAGCACCACGTCGCCATGACGCGCTCTCACTGTGCTGATATCGTGTATGAGGCGATATCGAAATACATAGGATGGGATCTTTACTATCACGAAATGAGTTCTGCAAAATTGAGGTTAGGCATACTTTGAAAAGAAAAAAATCGTT
>CAZLIO010000183.1:0-6922 GCA_964559025.1 uncultured Pirellulales bacterium
GTTATTTACTATATGCGTTTGCCTTGTTGGTGGACTTTGGTTTAGAAAATTATAATTGGGAGGATAAGAAAATGTGCAATACTTGTGGCTGTCGCTCAAAAAAGAAAAAAACAACAAAAAAGAAAGCCAAAAAGAAAAAGAAATAGCCAGTCCTCGCACACCTTAAGCGGGGACCTAATATCATAAATCCGCCTGTGGCGGGGTCATTTCAAACGCGGCCACATACGGGATGTGGAAATTTGCCATCTTGGACTTGCCGGAGTGAACCTACCATTATTCCGTGTGCCATCGTTACATCCGGCAAGGGGTACGCTCGGCCTATGTTGTTCCCTGCTGGGTGCTTAGCCTCGGATGAAAACATATGCACCCGCCTTGACGGGACGTCTGAATTCGTAGTAAGTTTTGTTCAGTTTGATGTGTCCCTCTTCGGGCGTTTCCATTGCAGGAGGGCCAACGGTCAATCCATATTCATCCATGAAAAGGAACCAGGTGATTTCCACGGTTGGCCCATTTTTGGAGATGGAATCGCTAAATGAGATGAATCTCGGATTAAGCTCAACGAGGCACTTGGGCAATTCCTCAGGGAAGTCCTCTTTACCATGATATCGCTGCCCTGCGTGTTTTGGTCCTTCGCTGGCCAACCACTGTTGGATAGCCTCTATGTCCGCCTTTTGCAGGATCCATTGCTCGAAGCCTTCCAGGAAGACAGGAGCAAGGGGAGCCGTGTATTCGAAAGCACAGTAGCAGATGATAGGACCAAGGAGTATCAATGCGAGCTTGAGCAAAATCTGACCGATATTTCGATGCCGGAGCACGAGACTTATCATCGCAAGAATGGAAGCAATCACTGCGATCTGTGCCATAACAAGGAACAATATTACAGAAAGTCCGAAGCCATAGACAACGCTATAGTGGGCGTCATTCCGTGTGCCAGCCACGAATTCGAATCGGTGCGTGAGGATGGATCCACCAATTGCCAGGACTGTAAGAACAATGATGAGGATGATATAGGCTATGCTCAAAGCTCGGTCGTAGCTGGAAATCTTTGTGGTTGCTGCCATTGTGCAACCCTCTCGTAGGGAGCCACGTAGATTGGACTTCAGCCTACGTGGTTTTTCGAAGTATCAAATAATAAATTATCAATCGTCAATATTCAATTATGACGATATCTTCCGGTATTGCGACGACGTCTCTGTGTTCGGGGCCGAGGAGCTTTTTTATCTCGGTGCTGTGCCTGCCGGCCAAGGCCTTCAATTGAGTGCTGCCGATGCTCGTTACGGCCTTGGCGTTATTATTTAGCATAATAACCGCACCGGCCTCGAAAGAGCCTTTTACCGATATTACGCCGCTGGGCAGGAGACTTTTGCGATTTTTAATTGCCTGCATAGCGCCCTCGTCGATAAAAATCGTCCCGGCTGGACTGCTATTGAGAATCCATCTCGAACGATTTGAGAGCTTCCGTTTCGGCATAAAGACCGTGCCGATTTCTTCGCCAGCCATAATCCGGCCGATGATGTTTTTCACTCTGCCGTCCGCTAAGACTATCCGATAGCCGGCGTTGGAGGCAATCTTCGCAGCTTCAATTTTGGTTTTCATTCCGCCGGTGCCGTGGGTGCTGCCCCTGCCTCCGGCGTTTCGAATAATATCGCCGGTTATCTCGAAGACGGCGTGTATAGGCCTGGCGTCAGTGAATTTTTGCGGGTCCTTATCGTAAAGGGCGTCGATGTCACTGAGCATAATCAAAAGGTCGGCGTCGATTTTACTGGCGACCAGGGCGCTTAGCTTATCGTTATCGCCGAAGGCTGAGCCGATTTCGTCGGTACTTACACTGTCGTTCTCGTTCAGGATTGGCACCACGGCCAGTTTGAGCAGTGTCTCGATGGAATTGCGAAGGTTCAAGTAGGTTCTTCTGTTATTTAGCACCTCGGCGGTCAGCAAAACCTGGGCGACGGTAACGCCGTAGCGAGCAAACGACTTTCTGTATTCAGCCATAAGCAGCGGCTGTCCGATGGCCGCGCAGGCCTGCCGCATCTTTATATCTTTTACCTTGCTTGCCAACCCAGACTGGCGCCCCCTGATACTCTGATACCCTGATAACTGTCCTCTCCCCATCCCGATAGCACCGGAGCTGATAATGACGATTTGCCTGCCGGTTTTGAGCAGTGAATTTATCTGCCGGGCGATTCGGCGAACATAGCCGGCGTCTATCCCCTCGTTTTTCGTCAGTATATTCGTCCCGATTTTTACAACTATTCGATTTGCTTTACTAAAATCCCGCATAATCTCGTCGCTCGTGGCTCGTGACTCGTGGTTCGCCCGATTCACTAATCTCTAATCACTAATCTCTAATTCTCTAAACTCCTGTGCGTGAATTTTTTTTTTGCATCGCTGCCAACATAGTCCGCTACGACCTGGCCGGTGCCGAGGAGTTTCCATTTATAAATGACAAGCCCTTCCAGGCCTACCGGCCCTCGGGCGTGTATCTTGTTGGTACTGATACCCACTTCGGCACCGAGCCCGTAACGAAAACCGTCGGCAAAGCGCGTGCTGCAGTTCCAGAGCACATTTGCAGAATCGACCAGGGCCATAAAGCTGTCGGCTTTGTTCTTGTCAGCGGTAACAATGCTGTCGGTATGTCCTGACCCGTAATGGTTAATATGCTCAATCGCCTCCTCAAGGCCGTCAACGACTTTTATCGAAAGGATATAATCCAGATACTCGGTTGACCAATCTTCTTCAACTGCCGGCTTTACGTCGATTATTGATACTGTTTTTTCACAGCCGCGAAGTTCGACGCCGTTTTCCTCTAAGGCTGTTTTGACTTTCGGCAGGAACTTTTCAGCAATTTTATTATCTACCAATAGCGTTTCCGCGGCATTACAGACAGCAACGTACTGGCACTTGGAATCGACAGTGATATTCACAGCCATATCCAAATCAGCATCGCTGTCTATATAAACGTGGCATATACCGTCAGCGTGCCCAAGGACGGGTATATTTGTATTGTCCATAATATAGCGAACGAATTCATTCGACCCGCGGGGGATAACCAAATCGATATATTCATCTAAGGCCAACATCTGGGCAACGTCCTGGCGCGTTTCCAATAGCTGAATCCATCCTTTAGGTAGTCCGGCTTTTTCGCTCGCCTCGGAGATTGTCTCAGCTAAGATTCTATTGGTTTTTGCAGCTTCGCTTCCGCCTTTCAGCAGAACGGCATTTCCGCTTTTTAAGCAAAGCGTTGAGATTTGCACCAGGGCGTCCGGCCGAGATTCAAAAACAACGCCGATAACACCAATCGGACAACTGACTTTATAAAGTTCGAGCCCCTTGTCGAGCTCGGTGGCAGTGATTGTTTTACCAACAGGGTCATCAATTTCGATAAGACTGTCGATGCCGGCACAAACATCAGCTATTTTACCTTCGTCAAACTTTAGGCGTTTGAGTAAAGGCCCAGCCAGGTTGTTCTTTTCAGCCGTGACCAGGTCCTCTTTGTTGGCTGAGACGATTTCAGCGCTGTGCTGCTTCAGGGCTTTGCCAATCTTGGCTAAGGCATTGTTCTTTACATCGGTCCCGGCTGCCGCCAGTTGGATCGAGGCTGACCCGGCTGCCGCTGCTATTTCGGAAATATTCATTTTTAATTTACCATTGACTATTTATCGTTAAATACCTATATTCGATTGCCGAATTGTAAATAATAAATAATCAATAATCAATATCGAAGTCGAAGATACGCCGTAGCGGGAATTCGCTATAGGCGGAATCAATTGTATTGCGGGCGTAGCTCAATGGCAGAGCATCGGCCTTCCAAGCCGAGTATGTGGGTTCGATCCCCATCGCCCGCTTTTGTTTTGAGAGTCTATTCCCTTTAAGTGTTTCTATGGTATCGCCCGGATTTTCTTGTTGGTTTTGGATGAATTGTTGCGAAATTTACAGCGCCCTGTGGAAAACCGTAGGGGGGAGCGTAAAAAATAATCAGCTCGGCCAGAAGTATTATATTTGCGTAAGCACTTTTATTTACGTGAATTAGATTCTTTCAGGGACCGTCCTATAATAAAATTTTCAGAAATTTTTAAAAAAGTGTATTTGTTTGTTGACAAAGTGGTGGGAAGTGGTACGATTTCCCATATTGAATGTATCAAGTGGGTCGAATGCCATGCTTTTATTAACAGGCGAATATCTTCACGTTGTCGATAACAAGAGCAGAGTCCTCATCTCGAACAAGCTGAGAAGTCAGATTGATGTCGATAAGCACGGCAGCAATTTCTATCTTGTCCTCGGCGCCAACGGCATACTTTGTTTGTACCCCGAAAAGTATTTCGAGCAGATAGCCCTTGCGGTTACACCCGGTACTACCGCCCCTGATGAGGCTGTAGCGTTCGAGCGAATCAGCTTTGCTTTGGCCAGTAAGGTGGAGCTGGACAGCCAGGGCCGATTGCTCCTGAATGAAAGATTGCGAAAGAGGGCGGGATTGAAAGACCACATTACACTTATCGGTGTTAGAGACCATATCGAGCTGTGGAACAGTGAAAGCTGGGAACAATATCTTTCAGACCATATGGCTCAATATCAGAAACAGATGTCGCAGGCACGGCAGGTTGTCCTGCACGAGCAAAGCGAAGATATTTAATTTTTAAGTGGAGGCAAAATGATTGGAACGGATTCGAATCATTGTCGGATTGTTGCCGGAAGTCTCGTCGGTGAAAGGGAGGTTGACGAACGGACCTTCGCCTCCCTTGCAATTATCGGAGAACGGCTGGAACGGTTGAAGAAAATCGACGAGACTTTTTCCGGCATTGAATTTTCACCCGCTGTTGAGAAACTTCAAAGGCAGAAGAACACCATAACTATAGGCTGACTTGTAATGCGTTCCGCATACTGCTGATCTTCAATGTTAGTGTTGAGTATCACGCTCCCATTCATCGTGGCGCGATACGATATACGCGATGTAAAATACGATATACGATATATGCGATACGATAGAAGTGAATGGCTCGATAATAGAGCATATTCCGGTTCTCGCTGAGATATTGGCCGAGCAGATAAAACTGCCACCGGATGGCATAATGGTCGATGCGACTATAGGACAGGGAGGTCATAGTTATCAGTTCGGCAAGACCTTGGGCCCTGAGGGAGTTATCGTAGGTCTGGATGTTGATAAAAATGCTATCCGAAGGGCCCAATTTTTTATATTAAGGGACCTTGCCTGTAAGGTTATTTTGCTTCATTCGAATTTTTCTCTAATCAGCGAGCAGGTCCATGAGCAGGGTATAGATAAAGTTGATTTCATATTGGCGGATTTGGGGCTTTGTTCGGCACAGCTGGCTGACAGCCGGATGGGGCTCAGTTTTCTTCAGGATATGCCGCTGGATATGAGAATTGACAAAAGATTAAAGAGCACCGCTGCCGATATAGTTAATAAAGCAGACGAAAAATCCCTGGCTGATTTGATATACAAATTCGGCCAGGACAGGGCCTCACGGCGAATTGCACGGTTTATCGTGCGGGAACGAGAAAGGGGGCCGATAACAACGACCGGCCAACTGGCAAAGATAGTCTGCAAGGCGCTGGGAAGTGCCCGGCGAGGCCGAAAAAGTAAGATACACCCGGCAACCAGGACTTTCCAGGCCCTGAGAATTACGGTCAATGACGAGCTGGAGAATTTGAAGAAGCTGCTTGCTTCGGTGCCGGAGCTGCTGAACAAAAATGGTTATATAGCAGTCATTAGCTATCACAGCCTGGAAGATAGATTGGTTAAAAACGATTTTAAGCAAAAAGAAAAGGACAGTATTTACAGGGTCATTACGAAAAAACCGATTGTGGCGACGCGAGAGGAAATTGCTGAAAATCGTCGGGCAAGAAGCGCAAAATTAAGGATTGCCCAGAAACAATAATATAGAGCGTTTTGAGTATTACGTACCGATGCAATGCGCGACAGAAAATGGAGTTTCATTATGACTTCCGATGCCAAGATTGGGTTGCTGTTAGGTTTGGTCTTTATATTTATAATTGCATTTATAATAAACGGCCTGCCGCGCTTTCGCAGTAACACGAACAATAATGAGCTGACAACTAATATGGTCAGCTCGCCAAACGACTCGATGGGTATTGCAGCCAAGGAACGTAAAGCTCAGGCGGTGTTCGATCTTGTAGAGCGGGTCCCACAAGAACGTGCTGATAAAGTGCCGGTCGTCTCAAAGAACGAGGGAGCAGTTCGCTTCAAAATGCCCTTTTCGCAAGGCACTTCGGCTGTGAAAGATGACTTGATTGTAGAAACTGCCAATGACAGGTTCAAGCCGGCTGCTCCGGAGTCGGATACCAACGAGAAAAACAAAGTCAATAAACCCAAGCCTGCTTTGCCAAAGACCTATGTCGTTAGCAAAGGTGATAACCTGGCTATCATAGCGCAAAAATTTTATGGCCCAGATGCGGGTAACAAGAAAATAAACATTACCCGGATATTCGAGGCCAATCGCAAATTGTTGAAATCACTCGATGAGATTTATGTCGGGCAGAAACTAACTATCCCGCCGCTCATAGATAAATCAGCCAGCGTATTTTCAGAGTCGCTGTTCGATAAAGTGAAATCCATCGGCCGAAAACTTACTTCGGATGACCCGCCTAAGGCACCCAGGGCGAGCCGGAGCGAACAATACGTTATACGGGAAGGTGATAGTTTATGGCGAATTGCTGTTGAGCAGCTTGGAGACGGCACTCGCTACAAGGAGATAAGCGAGCTAAATGCTGATACTTTAGGGAACGAGGACTATCTTACTGTTGGGATGAGTTTGAGAATACCGGCTCGATGAGTTGTTAATTGGTTAATTAGTTGATTAGTTAATTGGTAAATTAGCGAACTGTAACTAAACAACTAATTAGTACCTGTTGCGGAAACAGTATTTGTCATTCCCGCGGAAGCGGG